>CANGRP010000159.1 GCA_947456005.1 Caulobacteraceae bacterium | reverse complement strand
GTGGCGCCCAGGTTGGCGCCGTTCGCCGTCACCACGCCCAGGAGGCCGAAGGGACGGGCCGAGAACAGCACGCCGTCACGCTTGGAGTAGTTGACGCTGACCACGGCGTTGCCGCGGCCATCGCCGCTGTTGGCGCCGACCGTAAAGGCGGTGGAAGTGATCTTGCCGTCGCCCTCGCCGGTCATGGAGTAGTTGGCGTCGGCCTCGAAGCCTTCAAAGTTCTTCTTGGTGATGAAGTTCACGGCGCCGGAGATGGCGTCCGAACCGTACACGGCCGAACCGCCGCCGGTGATGACGTCCACCCGCTCCAGGAGGGCGGTGGGCACGGTCGACAGGTCAACCTGGCCATCGACGTTGTAGGGAGTCATCCGCTTGCCGTTCAGCAGGACCAGGTTCCGCTGGGCGCCCAGGCGCCTCAGGTTCACGGTGGACACGCCATCGGTGCCATTGTTGGCGGCGTCGCCGTCGCCGGGCACCACGCCCGGCAGGAGGCGGAGGATCTTCTCGGCCTCGGGGGTCTGCTGCTGGCGGATCTGTTCGGCGCCGACGGTCACGATCGGGCTGGCCGACTGGATGCCGGGGGTCTGAATCCGAGAACCGGTGACGACCACTTCAGCCACGTCATTGGACGCGCCCTGGGCGTAGGCCTGGGTCGCGAGCAGGGCCGCGCCGCAGATCATAGACGTCGCCAGAAGGCGCTCGCGCATGGACTTCATCTTCAAGGTTCATCCTCCAACAGGTCCGCCGGAACGGCCGGGACCGGGAATGGGTTCAAAAATCATAGTCGAGCGCCCCGGAACGGGGACTCGTGCTGTTGCGGTCTTTTCACACCGCCTGTGGAACGGTCAACGTGCGCAAGGCCGGGCAGTGCGTTCCGTCCGCGCCATGTCGCAAAATCGCCACAGTTTCTTAACGCTGTTACGGGCGCCGGTGGTTGACGCCTTCGGTGCGGAAAGGTTGTTTGCCTCGATGGCATCTCGTGAGGAGCGGTTATGCGGCGGTCAGTCGGCCTTGTGATCCTGGTTATCCTGTCTGGCGGTCCCGCCTTGGCCCAGCAGCCCCCGCCTTCTGGGACCTTGGATCTCCTCCTGTCCTGCCGGAGCGTCCGGGCGGACGCTGACCGGCTGGCCTGTTTCGACAGGGCGTCCGCCAGCCTGGCCGAGGCTGAGGCGGGCGGCGCTCTGGTCGTGATGGACCGGGCCAAGGTCGAGGCGGTACGGCGGCAGGCCTTCGGATTCTCCATTCCCTCCATCGCCGACCTCGTACCGCGCGGGCGCTCGGGATCCGGATCGGGCCCGGGGTCGGAAGCGGGTTCGGGGCCGGAGTCCGATCAAGCCCTCAGGCAGGTCGAGGCGGGGGTCGTCGCCGCGCGCCTCGGCCGCGACGGCAAGTGGGTCCTGTCCCTCGACAACGGATCGGTCTGGCGGCAGACGGACACGGAGAGCGTACTTCGCCCGCCCAGGGCCGGGTCGCGGGTGGTGATCAGGTCCGCCGCCATGGGAAGCTTCCTCTTGAGCGTGGACGGCCAGCGCTCCATCCGGGTCCGCCGCGAGGAATAGGCCTTCAGCGGTCCTTGGGGTCCAGGGCGTCGCGCAGGCCGTCGCCGATGAAGTTGAAGGCGGCCAGGGTGGCGGCCATGGCCAGGGCCGGGAAGACCAGCAGCCACCAGGCCATCTCCATGTCCTGGGCGCCCGCCGAGATCAGGGTGCCGAGCGAGGCCATGGGCGGCTGCACGCCCAGGCCCAGGAAGGACAGGAAGCTCTCCGCCAGGATCACCGCCGGGATGGTCAGGGTGACATAGACCGCCACGGGCCCCAGCAGGTTGGGGATGATGTGCCGGGCCACGATGGCCAGCCGACCCAGGCCCGCGGCCCGGGCCGCCTCGATGAACTCCTTCTGCTTCAGCGACAGGGTCTGGCCGCGCACGATGCGGCTCATGGTCAGCCACTCCACAGCGCCGATGGCCACGAAGATCAGGAGGATGTTCGACCCGAAGGCCACCATGAGCAGGATGACGAAGAAGATGAAGGGCAGGGCGTAGAGCACGTCGACAATGCGCATCATGGCCTCGTCCACGGCGCCGCCGATGTAGCCGGCCGTCGCCCCCCAGGCCACGCCGATGACCAGCGACACCAGGGTGGCGACCAGGCCGATGGCCAGCGAGACCCGCAGGCCCATGGCCAGCCGCGCCAGCAGGTCCCGGCCCAGGGCGTCCGTTCCCAGCAGATGCCCGTCGGTCAGGGGCGGGACCCAGACATGGTCCTTGTTCACCTGGTCATAGGGCCAGGGACTCAGCATGGGGCCGAAGAGGGCGAACAGGGTCAGGAGGACCAGGACCCCCAGGCTGAGGGTGGCGGCGCGGTTGGCGCGAAGCCGCGCAATGGCGTCGTCTGTCAGGCTGCGGCCGCGGGCGGCGGGCGTCGGATGGGTGGCGAGGTCGGTCATGACAGGCGCACCCGGGGATCGACCACGGCCAGCATCAGGTCGCCCAGCAGGTTCAGCGCCAGGACGAGGACGGCGTAGACCACGATCATGCCCATCACGACGGTGTAGTCCCGCTGGAGGGCGCTGATGACGAAGAACTTCCCCAGGCCCGGCAGGTTGAAGATCTTCTCCACCACCAGGGAGCCCGTCAGCAGGCCGGCGGCCGCCGGACCCAGATAGCTGACGAGGGGAGTGAGGGCCGGGCGCAGGGCGTGGCGCAGGACGACGGCGGCCTCGGGCAGGCCCCGGGCCCGGGCGGTGCGGACATGGCCGGCGGCCAGGGCCTCGATCATCCCGGCCCGGGTGAGGCGCGACAGGATGGCCGCCTGGGGCAAGGCCAGGACGATGACCGGCAGGATCATGTTCGGCAGGGCCCCGCCGTTCCATCCGCCGTTGGGAAGCCACTGCAGGGTCGACCCGAACAACAGGATCAGCAGGGGCGCCGTGACGAAGGTCGGTACGCAGACCCCCAGTATGGCCAGACCCATGGCGCCGACGTCCAGGACCCCGTTCCGGCGCAGGGCCGCCAGGACGCCCAGCGACACCCCCACCGCCAGGGCGAGGATCATGGAGGCCAGCCCCAGCTTCAGGCTGACGGGGGCGTTCTGCTTCAGGATGTCGGCCACGGTCTTGTCGGGGTACTTCAGCGACGGACCGAAATCCCCGCGCACAACACCGCCGAGGTAGGCGAGGTACTGCTCCGGAAGGGGCCGGTCGAGGCCATAGCGGGCCTTGAGGTTCTGCTCCACCGCCGGCGGCAGGCGCCGCTCGGAGGCGAAGGGCCCGCCCGGGGCCGCGCGCATCATGAAGAAGGCCAGGGTGATCACCACCAGGAGGGTGGGCCCCGCCACGAGAAGACGTCGACCGATGAAGCGCAGCATGGGGGAGCCGTGACGAGGTCTTTTTGCGGGCCTGACGATTGCGAAACTTCCATCCCCCCCCGATGATGTCAACGCACTCGCCCGCAATCCGAGGGGCGGGGAGTCAGGAGGATGGGTCCATGTCCGAGTTCCACCGAGTCACCGAGCGCCTTTCAGTCGCACCCCAGCTCGCGCCGGAGGACATGGCCGCCGCCGCTCGGCAGGGCTTCGTGCGGGTGGTCTGCAACCGGCCGGACAGCGAAGGTCCCGGCCAGCCCTCGGGCGGGGCGATGAAGGCGGCCGCCCAGGCGGCGGGCCTGGATTTCGTGCACATTCCCTTCGCCGGCATGCCGGACGCAGCAACGGCCGACGCCGTCTTCGCCGCCGTCTCGGGGGCCCCTGGCCCGGTGCTGGCCTATTGCCGTTCGGGCACCCGGTCGGTCACCGCCTGGGCCCTGGGGGCCCTGAGGGCCGGAGACCATGACCGGGAGGCCCTGGTCGCCCTGGCCGCCGGGGCGGGCTACGACCTCTCCGCCGTCCTGCCCCGGCCGATGTGAGCAGACCCATGATCCCCTTCGTCAAGGACATCACCTTCGAGTACGGCGCCTGCGACCAGGTCTCGCCCCTGATCCGCCGCGTGGTGGCGAACAACCCCGGCCCCTTCACCTTCCTGGGCACGGGCACCTACATCATCGGCAGGGGACAGGTGGCGGTCATCGACCCCGGTCCGGACCTGGACGACCACCTGGAGGCCCTCCTGGCCGCCACGAAGGGCGAGACCATCACCGACATCCTGATCACCCACCACCATTCCGACCACTCGCCCCTCGCCGGCCCCCTCAAGGCCCGGACAGGCGCGCGGATCCACGGCTGCCCTCCGTCCCGGATCGGCGCCGCGGACGGGATCGTGGTGGAGGCGGACGAGGACGAGAGCTTCCGGCCGGAGATCGTGATCCGGGGCGGTGAGATCATCCGTGGACCAGGCTGGACGCTGGAGGCCGTGGCCACCCCCGGCCACACCCTGAACCACATCTGCTTCGCCCTGCACGAGGAGAACGCCCTGTTCTCCGGGGATCACATCATGGGCTGGTCGACGACGGTGGTCTCGCCGCCCGGCGGCGACATGACCGCCTACATGGACAGCCTGCAGAAGGTGGCGGACCGGAAGTTCGACACCCTGTGGCCGACCCACGGCCCGCCCATCACCGAGGTCGCCCCCTTCATCGCCGCCTACGCCGCGCACCGGCGCGGTCGCGAGGCCCAGTTCCTGGCCTGCGTGGACAAGGGGGTCGGCCGGATCGCCGACATGGTGCCCGAGCTCTACGCTGCGGTGGACAAGCGCCTGCACCCGGCCGCGGCCAACTCCCTGCTCGGCCATGCCATCGACCTGGTGCGCCGGGGCGTCCTGGCCTGCGATGGCGAGCCCGGACCGGGCGCGACCTACCGGCGTCTCTGACGCTCAGGCCTTGGACGGCGGGTCCTTGCGACCCAGCATGATGCGGGTCGAGACGCTGCCCAACGCCAGGATGAAGACGGCGAAGGCGCAAAAGGCGGTCAGCAGATAGGCCTGCTCGGCGAGGGAAAGATGGGGCATGTGAACCTCCTGATGAGGCCCCCATCCTCCACGCTGCGGCGGGCGCCGCCTTGATCGAGGTCAAGACCGCGCCGCCGGCCCGCCGGCTCAGCCCGCGGTCGGCAGGACGTAGTCGACCATCCGCTGGCGCAGGATCTTCTTGTCGATCTTGCCCGTGGCGCCGAGCGGGATGTCATCCACGAAGACGACGTCGTCGGGCGTCCACCACTTGGCGATCTTGCCTTCGAGGAACTTCAGGAACTCCTCCTTGGTCCCGCTCTCGCCAGGGCGAAGCTTGACCAGCAGCACGGGTCGTTCGTCCCACTTGGGATGGGCCACGCCGATCACCGCCGCCAGCTCCGCCTTGGGATGGCCTGCGGCGATGTTCTCGATCTCGATGGAGCTGATCCACTCGCCGCCGGACTTGATGACGTCCTTGGCCCGGTCGGTGATCTGCATGTAGCCGTACTCGTCGATGGTCGCGACGTCGCCGGTGTCGAAGAAGCCCTCGGAGTCGAGGATCTCGCCGCCATCGCCCTTGAAGTACTCGCCGACCACGAAGGGACCCTTGACCATCAGACGCCCGAAGGTCTGCCCGTCGTGGGGGAGCTCCTTGTTCTCGTCGTCCAGAAGCCTGAGGTCGATCCCGAGGGGCGGACGCCCCTGCTTCAGCTTGAACCGGAGCTGGGTCTCGTCGTCCATCTCGGCCACCTTGTGGGAGGGGCTGGCGATGGTGCCCAGGGGGGAGGTCTCGGTCATGCCCCAGGCGTGGGTGACGTCGACGCCGAACTCGTCTCTGAAGCCGCGAACTATGGCCTCCGGCACAGCCGAGCCGCCGATCGCCACACGCTTGAGGTTCGTCAGCTTGCCTCCGGTCTGACGAAGGTGGGCCAGAAGCATCTGCCAGACGGTGGGCACGGCGGCGGAGAAGGTGACGCCCTCCGCC
>CANGRP010000158.1 GCA_947456005.1 Caulobacteraceae bacterium | reverse complement strand
GGCATCTTGATCGCGCAGGGCGTCGACGGACAGAAGTGACCGTTGGTGGTCGTCACGGTGGCGCCCGGCGGTTCGGAATTGACGACCCAGGCGTCGTTGCTTCCGCGGGTGACGGGTCCGGCGCCTAGAGAGTCCAGCCGGCCCCGAGGCTGGCGAGGGAGACGCCGACCAGGATGACCTGGTCGCCATTGCCCATGTCGACGACGACGTCCGCGCCGGACTGGGAGACGGTCCGCGAGGGGCCGCCCTCCAGCTTCAGCCTGTCGCCCGCGGCGTAGGAAAAGTCGGTGATCCGGTCGATGCCGGCGCCGGCGAGGCTGTAGAACAGGTCCGCCCCTGCACCGCCGGAGATGGTGTCGTTGCCCCGGTCGCCCCAGATCCAGTCGTCGCCGGTCCCGCCCATGACGGAGTCGTCGCCCTGGCCGCCGCGCACCCAGTCGTTGCCGGCCCCGCCGTCGACGGTGTCATTGCCCATGTTGCCGTAGACGATGTCAAAGCCGACGTCGCCGAAGAGCAGGTCGTTGTCCCTGCCCCCCACGACCCAGTCGTCACCGTCGTTCCCGTAGAGGGTGTCGGCGCCCATGTTGCCATGCATGTCGTCGAAGCCGGACCCGCCGGAGATCAGGTCGTCGCCCGCCTCCCCGCGCAGGAGGTTCGTACCGGTGTTCTCGACGATGGAGTCGTTACCCGCCCCGCCCCAGTAGGTGTCGTCACCATCGGCGCTCGTCACCTCGCCGACCAGATCGTCGCCCTCTCCGGCTTCCACGTAGTCGCTTCCCCGGAGCCCCTCGATCTGGTCCCCGCCGCCCTGGCCAAAGATGGTGTCATTCCCGGCGAAGCCTCCGAGCGTGTCATTGGTCGCTGAGCCGAAGATGCTATCCGGCCCCCGCAGGACTGCGGCGAGGGCGCCGAGAGTGTCCTCTGTGTCCGCCCAGATCAGCCAGTCCAAGACGGGCGTGGAAAAGCCCGAGGCCTGATAGACTAGGATACCGTTGTAGCGGACCTCGATCCCGGTCACCGTGCCCGAGATCGGAGTACCAAAAGAGTTATACGCGAAATTGAGGCCCGAGAACGTGATCTGTTCGCCTTGATAGAGCAGGCGGAATGTCGTCGACGAAGCCTGCAAGACATCTGCAAGCAGAAGAACTGATATATCGAGATCTGACATATCCAGACCCATGGGGCCTGCATAAACTTGCGCCATCCGGAATCTCTGGGCTGTCCCTGAAGAGTTTCCATACGCAGTCGCGGAATTGGCTATAGAGTCAATGCTACCGGATCAAGATGCCGGGTTGGCTCCCGTAAATACGACCAATACTGACGTTCGGGGCGGTATTGGCGACAGAAAGATGGCCTTCGCTTTGCGATGTAGTCGCCGCCCACTCGCCCCGGGTCCGCCCCATCGAGGCGTAGCGGAAGCCCAGGGGCCCAAGGGCCAGCGTCTTCAGGCCGCCTCGTCAATCCGGATCTCGAGGCGCAGTCCCGCCGCTGTGGCGAGGTTGACGAGAGCGTCGAGCGAGAACTTCCCCAGCTTCCCCCGGAGCAGGTCGTTCAGCCTCGGGCGGGTGACGCCAAGCCGGACTGCGGCGGCATCCTGGGAGAGGTTCCAGGATCGCACCTTTTGCGCCACGGCGGAGAGAATCTCGGCTCGCGCCTTCAGGTTCGCCGCTTCGGCTGGGGTGTCTGCGAGGGCGTCGAAGACGTTCTCGAAGGTCTGAACTTCCATCATCATCGTCTCCATGCCCGTAGCCGCGCGGCTGCGAGGTCAAGGTCCTTCTGCGCCGTCTTCTGGGTCTTCTTGCTGAAGGCGTGGAGGACCAGAACACGATCCGCCAGCCTCGCCAGGTAGATCACCCGGAAGGCCCCCGAGGCGTCCCGGATGCGGATCTCCCGCACGCCGGGTCCAATCGTACCCATGGGCTTCCAGTCGTCGGGGTCGAGACCCTGCTGCAACTGGTGTAACTGGAAGCCCGCAGTCGCCCGCACCGACTCCGGGAATTCCCGAAGACGCGAAAGGCTGTCTCCCAGAAAGACGACCGCTTTCACGGGATCAGTGTATCTAGATCGATACTGTCCGGCAATGGGTCCTACGCCCGCCCCACCGACGCGTACCGGAACCCCATCGCCCGCACGTCCGCCGGCTTGTAGATGTTGCGCAGGTCCACCAGCACGGGGGTGCGCATCAGGCCGCGGACGCGCTCCAGGTCCAGGGCTCGGAACTGGTCCCATTCGGTGATGATCACCAGGACGTCGGCGCCGTCGGCGGCGGCGTAGGCGTCGGGGCGGAAGTCCACGCCGGGCAGGAGGTGGCGGGCCTCGGCCTCGCCCTCGGGATCGAAGGCCTGGATGCGGGCGCCCAGGGACTGGAGGGCGGGGAGGATGTCCAGGGACGGGGCGTCGCGCATGTCGTCGGTGTTGGGCTTGAAGGTCAGGCCCAGGACGCCGACCGTGCGGCCGGCCAGGTCGCCGTCGACGGCGGCGGCCACCTTGGCGGCCATGGCCTTCTTGCGCGCGTCGTTGACCGCCACGGTGGTCTCGATGAGGCGGACGGGGGAGCCGGCGTTGGTGGCGGTGCGCACCAGGGCCAGGGTGTCCTTGGGAAAGCAGGAGCCGCCATAGCCCGGGCCGGCGTTGAGGAACTTGCCGCCGATGCGCTTGTCGAGGCCGATGCCCTTCGCCACCTGCTGGACGTCGGCGCCGACGGCCTCGCAGAGGTCAGCCATCTCGTTGATGAAGGTGATCTTCATGGCGAGGAAGGCGTTGCCGGCGTACTTGATCAGTTCGGAGGTGCGCCGGTCGGTGAACTGGATCGGCGTCTCGTTGAGGAAGAGGGGCCGGTAGAGCTCGGTCATCACCGGCCGGGCGCGCTCGTCGTTCAGGCCCACCACCACGCGGTCGGGGCGCTTGAAGTCGTCGATGGCCGCACCCTCGCGCAGGAACTCGGGGTTGGAGACCACGGCGAACTCGGCGTCGGGGCGGCGCTCCCGGATGATGGCCTCGATGCCGTCGCCCGTGCCGACGGGGACGGTGGACTTGGTGACCACCACGGTGAAACCGTCGATCAGGTCGGCGATCTCGGCCGCGGCGGCGTGGACGTAGGACAGGTCCGCGTGGCCGTCGCCCCGGCGGGACGGGGTGCCGACGGCGATGAAGACCGCGTCGGCGCTGCGCACGGCCTCGGCGGCCTCGGTGGTGAAGGCCAGGCGCCCGGCCTGGACGTTGCGGGCGACCAGGGTGTCGAGTCCGGGCTCGTAGATGGGCATGCGCCCGGCCTTGAGGCCCTCGATCTTGGCCGCGTCCTTGTCGATGCAGGTGACCTGGTGGCCGAAGTCGGCGAAGCAGGCGCCCGAGACGAGGCCCACATAGCCGGTGCCGATCATGACGACGTGCATGGGGCTCAGATCTCCTGGTTGTAGGCGCCGATCTCCGGCCGCCGGGCGAGGCGGGGCTTCACCTCCTCGCGGAAGAGGGCGCGCATGTCGTCCTCGGAGCAGGTGCTCTCGACCACGACGACGATCTCGGGCTTGTTGGAGGAGGCGCGGACCAGGACCCAGGAGCCGTCCTCCAGGGCCACCCGCACGCCGTTGACGGTGATGACTTCGGTGATGGCGCGGCCGAGGATGCGGCCGCCGGCGCGGGCCAGGGCCTCGTATTCGGCGACGACGCCCTCAACCACGCCGTACTTGGCCTCGTCGGCGCAGTGGGGCGACATGGTCAGGCTGGTCCAGGCCTGGGGCAGGGCGTCCTTCAGCTGGGACAGGCTCTTGTCCGGATTGCGGTCGAGCATGCCCAGGATGGCGGCGGCGGCGGTCAGGCCGCAATCGTAGCCGCGCCCGAGGGGGGCGTTGAAGAAGAAGTGGCCCGACTTCTCGAAGCCGGCCAGGGCGCCGATCTCGGCGGTCTTGCGCTTGATGTAGCTGTGACCGGTCTTCCAGTAGAGGGTCTGGGCGCCATTGGCGGCCAGGACCGGGTCGGTGGCGAAGAGGCCGGTGGACTTCACGTCGACGATGAACTGGGCCCCGGGGTGCAGGCCGGACAGGTCGCGGGCGAGCATGAGGCCGATCTTGTCGGCGAAGATCTCCTCGCCGGTATCGTCCACCACCCCGCAGCGGTCGCCGTCGCCGTCGAAGCCGAGGGCGAGGTCGGCGCCGAAGTCACGCACCGCCTGGCCCATGGCCTTGAGCATCTCGTGGTCTTCCGGATTGGGATTGTAGCGCGGGAAGGACCAGTCGAGCTGGCAGTCCATCTCGTAGACCACGGCCACGCCCATGCGGCGCAGGGCCTCCGGGGCGAAGGCGCCGGCCGTGCCGTTGCCGCAGGCGCAGACCACCTTCAGGGGCCGGTTTACGAAGACCCGGGCGGAAACGTCGGCGATGTACCGCTCGGCCACGCCGGGGACGTGGGTCAGGGTCCCGCCCGGACGGGCGACGCCGAGACCGCCGAGGACGATCTCCTTCAGCCGGCCCATCTCGTCGGGGCCGAAGGTGAGGGGCGGGGAGACGCCCATCTTCACGCCGGTCCAGCCGTTCTCGTTGTGGCTGGCGGTGACCATGGCCACGGCGGGGGCCTCCAGGTCGAACTGGGCGAAATAGGCCATGGGCGAGAGGGACAGGCCGATGTCTACGACCTCGCAGCCGGCGGCCAGGAGGCCCAGGGTCAGGGCCTGCTTGATGGACTGGGAATAGGAGCGGAAGTCATGGCCGACGACGATGCGCTTCTGGCCGAGCTCGTGGATGTAGGTTCCCAGGCCCAGGCCCAGGGCCTCGACCCCCAGGAGGTTGATCTCGGTCCCGAACAGCCAGCGGGCGTCGTACTCGCGAAAGCCGGTGGCCTTCACGAGGGGCAGGTTCTCATGGTCGGGGGTCTGCGGGACGAGGTCGGCGCGGGGGAGAGGCGGCATCGGCGCTCCAGTTCGATTCCGCGCCGCTCTTAGCCCTTCAGGCCCGCCGCGGCCAGTGCGCGCGCATCACATCACCCCGGCGCGGAGCAGGTCGTGGACGTGCAGTATGCCGACCGGCCGGCCCGCGTCGAGGACAAAGAGGACGTTCACAGCCGGGGGCGGGTCGGTCATCAGGGCCAGGGCCTCGGAGGCCAGCTGGCGGGGTTCGACCACCTTGTTGGGGCCCGGGGTCATGACCTCGCCGGCCCTGCGCGCCATCAGGCCGTCCATATGCCTTCGAAGGTCGCCGTCGGTGATGACGCCTTGCAGCCGCCCGTCGGCGCCCTGGACGCCGACGCAGCCGAAGCGCTTCTCGGTCATGACAAGCAGGGCCTCGGCCATTGAGGCGTCGGGACCCACGAGGGGGATCTGGTCGCCGGCGTGCATCAAATCGCCCACCGTGCGCAGCATGGCGCCCAGCTTGCCGCCGGGATGGAAGGTGCGGAAGTCGCCGGCGGTGAAGCCCCGCCGCTCCAGCAGGGCCACGGCCAGGGCGTCGCCCAGGGCGATCTGCAGGGTGGTGGAGGTGGTCGGCGCGTTGACCTCGCCGGTGGCCTCGTCCGCGGTGGCCAGGGCCAGCACGACATCGGCGGTGCGGCCCAGGGCGCTGTCGGCCGCCGCGGTCAGGGCGATGAGGGGAATCTCGAAGCGCCGGGAATAGGCCAGGACATCGGCCAGCTCGCGGTTCTCGCCGGACTTGGACAGGGCCAGGATGACGTCGTCGCGGCTGATCATGCCCAGGTCGCCGTGGCTGGCCTCGTTGGCGTGGACGAAGCTGGCGGGGGCGCCGGTGGAGGCGAAGGTGGCGGCGATCTTGCGCGCCACATGGCCGGACTTGCCGATGCCCGTACAGATGATGCGCCCGCGGGCGGCGGCCAGAAGATCCACGGCCCGGGCGAAGGCCTCGCCGAGGCCTGCGGCCTGCAGCTCCAGGGCGCCCGCAGCCTGGCGCAGGACCCGGCGGCCCGCCTCGAGGTCGGCGGCGCTCACTGCGGTGTCTCTGCAG
>CANGRP010000157.1 GCA_947456005.1 Caulobacteraceae bacterium | reverse complement strand
GCGATCGCACCCAACACCCGCTCCCGCAGGTCCATCGACAGCACCTTGCTCATCCCTCCCGGCCTCCATACCCGGTCGAAAGGGTGAATCAGAAACCGCTCCTCATGGGAATCCCCAACGATTCAATCAGATCAGGAAACGCTCTAGCCTCCATCAGATGGCCGCTTTCGGCTCCTGCTAAGCCAAAACCTGCCGGGCAGGTTCCCACCCACGACCGGTCATTCAGGACGAAAGGCGGCAAGCCCGAAAGCTGCCGCAGACTATCGTTCCCGGGCGTAATCTGCCTGCAAAACCCCCGCAATGCGGCCTAGGTTTGACTGGCCTGCTGGTCGAACTGGAGCCGAAGCGGGCGGACCTTATGGAGCGCATCTGCGACCGCCCCCTGATGCCCGCCAGCAAGCTGACGGCATGAGCCCCTTCGCCATGGCCGAGATCGCATCCCGGGCCCCCGAAGCCGCAGGCGAAACTCTGCTCTCGATGCGCGGCATGGACCTCCCGAATTCAAAGCCGCGAGCATACCTACCAATGATGGCTATTTGGTCCCCATTCCGGAACAAACCAAGACTTTAGCCAGGGCGCCACAGCAATCTCAAGGCCGCACGGCCAAGCCTTTCCCCACCGGAAGCCCGAAAAATCATGCACTTCCAAAAGCCGCTACAATTTCAGGATCACGGCCAAAGTCCTTCTTGACGAAAGCACACCCTATTGAATTCCGATTTGGCATAGCTTGACTGACTTTCCTCCCTCGCATTCTGGCCTTCGTCAGCTCGTGTTATCAGGCGCGCGAATGAGGTCGAAGCTCCGCTGCAAGCCTTCAAACTGAGCCCGGTAGAGCTATGGCGAATTCATAGTGCTCATTGCTATCGGACGCGGCCCGCCAGGATTCGCCGGGCGTCGATCTGTCGCGCCGGCGCCCTTCAGCCCTCTCACTCCAGCCGCTCGGGCCGCAGGGCCCGGCAGTCCCGCGACAGGAGCACGGTGTTCTCGCGGAAGGTGTCGATGGCCAGGGGCCGGACGGTCAGCTGCATGGCGCCTCCGCCGGTGATCATCCGGCTCTAGGGCGACCGAGGCAATCTCCGGGTCCCTGCGGGGGCGCCTCAGGCCATCGCGCTTCTCTCGCCCGGGCAGACGCACATGATCCCTCCACACTCCGGCGCTAGGCGATGAGACCGACCGTCGCGATGGCGATGCCCGTAGGAATGTCTAAGATGAGTCCACCCTGGCCCGCCGCCTTCAAGATCAGCACTGCGGCGTTCGCGATCGCACTCCTCTGTTCCGCCTGCAGCAGCGAAGGTTCGGGGGCGCCGGCCCCGGACTCCGGCGGAAACCCCGGGTCGGATGGGACCATGCCGATCACAACAGCGGATGTTGTCTGCGGCCTCAGCAAGGTTGTGCTCAATCCCACGCTCGGCGTGACAAGCCAGGCGACCTGGAGCTGCGCCAATGGCGACCGGACCCTATCGGCCAATGGGATTCCGGACCATGCGGTGGGCGTCTTCCCGAACCCGGAGAACCCGAACACGATCACCGCCCAGGCTGTTCAGTTCAAGGCCACACTGACCCCCACCGCCAGCACCCCGCAGATGGTCACCCCCTCGCGGGTGGGTTACCATCTCAACGGTGTGAGGTTTGATCCGCTGACAGCGGGCTCATGCCCGGCCAACGCCAAGTCCGTCAGCGACTGCACCTTTATCGGGCCGCCCAGTCAGTTCGGCCTCCTGGCGCTGGGCCAGTCCCTCTTCAGGTTCGGGGTCGACCAGAACAATGGCCATGTCCAGCCGGACGGCGCCTACCACTACCACGGCGTCCCGGAGGCCACCCTGACCGCGGCCGGGGCCTCGGCCGCGACGCCCAAGATCGTCCTGATCGGGTTCGCGGCGGATGGCTACCCGATCTACGCCCGCTTCGGTTACGCCAAGGCGACGGAGGCTTCGAGCGGCCTCAAGACCCTCGCCTCCAGCTACCGGCTCAAGGCGAACCCGGACCCGGGTCGTCCCGCGGTTTCCGTGATCCCCATGGGCGCCTTCACGGTCGACTACGAGTATGTTCCCGGCCTCGGCGACCTCGACGAATGCAATGGCCGGTTCGGGGTCACTCCGGAGTTTCCGAAGGGGATCTACCACTACTACGCCACCGACGCCTTTCCGTACCTCCCCAACTGCTGGAAGGGCGCGCTCCCGTGATCGTCCTCGGAAGCCTGTGCCAATGAGGGCCGGCCTGCGCCTCCTCGCCCTCGCCCTCGCGGCCTGGGGGTTCGCCCTGTTTCCCGCCGAGGCGCACATGCTGCCGGATCGGACGGTGACGTTGAACGTCGTGAATGCGGAGGTCTACACCGCGGCCTCCATTCCCGTGTCCGCCCTGACCCGTTGGGACACCGACCGGGACGGTCGCCTCAGTTCCGGAGAGGTGTCCCGCGGCCAGCCGGGGATCGCGTCGGATTTCGCCGCCCGGTTCCGCATCTCGAGCGGGGGTCGCGCGGCCCAGCCGGTCGGGACTCTCATCCTGGCCTCCGAGGCCGGCGGCGCGGGGCATGCCGTGGACCACGTGATCATCCTGCAAAGATCCCGTCTCCCGGCGGCGCCGGAAACCCTGTCTGTGGACGTGGACCTCTCCGGCTCTGGTCCGGACGGAGGGGACATGACCCTCACGGCCGCCCGCGGCCAGGTCTCGGAGGCGGCGGTCTTCAGCCCCCTCACGCGGCGCCACGTCTTCTTCCGAAGTCATGTCCGGGTCTTTCTGGACAATGTCGTCGCAGGATCCGCGCACATCCTGCGGGGGCCGGACCACCTGGTCTTCCTCCTGACCTTGCTCCTGGCGGGCGCAGGCTGGAGATACTGGGCCTCGGTGACCGCAGCCTTCACCCTGGCGCACAGCCTTTCGCTCTCCGCCGCCGCCCTGGGCGTCGTCAGGCTGGATCCGGGCCTCGTGGAGCCCGCCATCGGGGCGAGCCTGGTGATGATGGCGGGGCTGAACCTCGCAGGACGGACCCCTCCCATCGGTCTCAGGCTGGTGCTGGTCGTCGGCTGCGGCCTGCTGCACGGGCTGGGGTTCGCCTCGGGTCTTGGCGCCTTGCCCCTCGATGCCTCGACGCGACTCTCGACCCTCGCCGGCTTCAACCTTGGCGTTGAGGTGGGGCAACTGGTGTTCCTCGGCGGCGTCCTGCTCGCGGGACATCTCCTGGGACGGCGCGCGCCCCCCGCCCTTCGCGCCGCGGCGACGCCCGCCGCCGCCGGACTTGCCCTGGTGTTCGGCCTGGTCCTCACGGTCGAGCGCCTGGTCTCCGGCTGAATCCGGCGCGCGCGCCGAGGGTTTCAGACCTCGAAGCGGTAGCCCACCCCGTACACGGAGACGATGCACTGGACCTGTGGATCGACCTTGGCGATCTTCCGGCGCAGGTTCTTGATGTGACTGTCGATCGACCGGTCGCTGACATCACGGAACTCGGCCCCCAGCTGGTCCAGAAGGCTGTCGCGCGTGAACACCCAGCCCGGGCGCCGCATGAGGGCGGCGAGGATCTGGTACTCCGAGCCGGAAAGGGACAGCCAGCGGCCCCGCCAGGCGATCCGCCGGCCCGCCGGATCCACCACATAGGGGGCGGCGGCCGGGTCGGCGCCCACCCTCCCGCCTGACCGGCGCAGGAGGGCGGCGACCCGGGCCATGAGCTCCCGCATCCCGAAGGGCTTGCAGACATAGTCGTCGGCCCCCGCTTCGAGACCCGCCACCTTGTCCGCCTCCTCCGCCCTTGCCGTGAGGATCAGCACCGGAGCGGTGGAGAACCGGCGAAGCTGCCGGCAGACGGCCGGCCCCTCCATTCCCGGAAGCATCCAGTCGAGGATGATCAGGTCCGGAGGCTCATCCTCCATGGCCCTCAGGGCTCGCCCGCCGTCCCGGTAGGTCCGGACCTCATGACCGGCGTCGCGCAGATAGTCGGCGATCACCGCGCTGATCTTCGGATCGTCCTCGACCACATAGATGCAGGCGGCGGGGCCGGGCGCGCTCACGCCGCCGCCCCATCCGGCAGGTAGACTTCGACCCTCAGGCCTCCGAGCTCTGACACCAGCGCGCGGATGGCGCCGTCATGGGCGCGGGCGATCACCTCGCATATCGCGAGCCCCATGCCGCTCCCGCCCGCCTGGCGGTTGCGGTCCGGCTCAACCCTGTAAAGGGGTTCGAACAGGCGCCCGAGGGCGTCCCGCGGGGGGGCGGGAGCCGTGTCGTCCACGGTAATGGTGAATCCCTGGCCCTCGGTCCGTCGAAGGGCGATGAGGATTCGGCCTCCGGACCGGGTGTACTTGACGCTGTTGGTCAGCAGGTTCGCGATCATCTGCTCCAGCGCCCGGCGATCTCCCTGGCAGGGCGCGCTCTGGAGCCCTCCGACATCAATTGTGAGAGTCAGGCCCGCGCCTCGCACCAGGAGCTCGAAGCGTTCCGCAGCCTCCTTCAGAAGGTCGACGAGATCGATGCTGTCGCTGCGGTCCGGCGTCCCGGACAGCCTGGCGACGGCGAAGACATGCAGGTCTTCCAGGAGCCCGGAAAGGCGGGCGGCTTCTTCGGCCAGGGATCCGATGGCGTCCAGCGTGAGGGGGCGAACACCGTCCTGCAGGGCCTCGATTTCAGCGCGGAGGGCGGTCAGTGGGGTGCGCAGCTCATGCGAGATCTCCGCCAGCCATCGCCGCCGCGCCGCGTCCATGGCTTCGAGCTCCGCCGCCATCTTGTTGATGTTGCCCAAGGTCTCGGCCACTTCGACGGGTCCCTGCTCCCGGAGCCGGGTCCGGAACTCGCCCCTGGCGATGGAGTCGGTGACCCGCCGGATCTCCCTCAGGCTTTCTCCCGAGGCCCGTGCGATCCAGAACGCCGCCAGGCTCCCCACCCCGAGGATCAATGCGCCGGCCAGGATCACATGCCTCAGCTGGCGCTCCAGGAAGCCAGCATCGGCAGGCGTAGACAGTCGTGGCGGCAGGATGAGGCGGGCCTCGCCGACCTGCATCCCCCGCACCACAATGGGCGCCCTCGGCAGGACGGCGTGATCGGCGATCGGAAGCGCGCCCGAGGGACCCAGTAACGTCCGGCCCTGGTCATCGAGCACCACCAGGCGCATCGCGAACTCCATGGGTGGGGCGAGTCGTTCAGGCGACCCAGGGATTGGGCGCGGCGGATCCGGACGGTTCTCTATGGGCAGGTCAATACCGGGCAGGCCCCGGAGCAGGTCCGGGTGGTCGGCCAGTCTGACCGGACCTGGCAGGGCGGAGAGCCTGCGCTCGAGGTTGGCGACATAGGCCTTGAGGTCAGCGAGGTCCCGCGCCAGCAGATAGTCCTGGAAGCCCTGTCGCAGGTTCAGGGCCATGGCCAGGGCCATGACCGTCGTGGTCGCCGCGGCGACGACCATGATCAGCAGAAACACCTGGTGAGCGAGGCGGAGCCTCATTCCGCGCATTCCTTCCAAGACGCACAAGCTTCAACCTGCGCCTGAAATGAGGAAAGACCGTGGACGTCAAGGATCGGTAAAGCCGTCGGGATGCGCCGGCGGCGCGACCGCTAAGGCGGTCTCGCCGCCGGCGCTCCGTCCGGGGAACGTCAGGCCGCCTTCATCCACCACTCCCCCTTGTCTTCCGCCTCATTGGAGCCGGCGGCCGTCATGAGGCTCGCCAGGCCTCCGGCCGGCGGGGCTGGCTTCGGGGCGGATGGGGATCCGGCGCCTTCAGGTCCGCCCTTACGCATTTCGTTGAGGGCGCCGCCGATTTCCTCGGCGCTCAGTTCGCCATCCTCGTCCCGGTCGATCTTGGCGAGACTCTCGCTGATGTCATCGGGAGCCTCATCGCCCAGCACCGACTTCAGCTCCTCCGTGCTGAGGCCGCCGTTCCCGTCAGCGTCTGCGGCCTGCATGAGCTTGCTGACCGGATCGTCGGAGTTCCCAAGTTTGCCGGCGCTCATTTCCTGGGCGTTCAGAAGTCCTGACATCGTACCCG
>CANGRP010000156.1 GCA_947456005.1 Caulobacteraceae bacterium | reverse complement strand
GTCCATGGGCATGAGCGGCGACTTCGAGACCGCCATCGCCTTCGGCGCCACCAGCGTCCGGGTCGGCTCGGCCCTGTTCGGGGACCGGGCCGCCCCCGCTGCCTAGAGGGGTTCCGCCGGCAGGATGGCCAGGGCGTCCCCCGGCCGCGCGCGGGCCAGGAGGTCCAGCATGTCGGCCCTCTGGATGGCGACGCATCCCGCGGTGGGCGACCCGTCCGGCTGGATGAGGTGCAGGAAGATGGCCGATCCCATGGGGCTGACCGGCGGGTCGTCGTTGTGGCCGAGGATGACGATCAGGTCGTAGACCCTGTCCTGGCGCCAGAGCTGTTCGGCGCTGGCCGGGTAGGGCAGTCGGACGGGACGATTGTAGGCGGGATCCCCGGGGGCGTCGCACCAGCCGTCCTCCGGCGCCAGGGGGGCGACCGGCAGGCCGGTTTCGGGCGCCGGCTCCCGGTCGGGCCGGTAGAGGACCCGCCGGATCGGCCAGACGCCGAGGGGGGAGGCGCCGTCTCCCTCCCGCTTGTCCGCCGCCGGCCGGACCCCCGACCGGCCGAGGGCGCAACGCACCCGCCGGCCGTCGATGTCGAGCTCACCGTCCGATGTCGCCGTGAAGATCATGACCCTGATGCGCCCCTCCGACATCTGGCCCCTTGGCGGGCGCCGCCCACAGGGTGCATGTTCCGCCTCATGGCTCAACCCAAGACCCTTCTCATCGTCGACGACAACGACGACCTGCGCACGGAGCTCGCCGACCTGTTGTCATCGGGGGGCGAATTCATCGTGCACCAGGCCTCGGATGGCGCCTCCGGCGTCCGCGCCGCCCTCGAATCGCGCCCTGACCTGATCCTCCTGGACGTCGACCTTCCCGACACCAATGGCCGCGAGGTCTGCCGCGACCTGCGCGCGCGCCAGGTCGCCTGCCCCGTGATCATGCTGACCGCGGCAGACACCGAGACCGAGATGGTGGGCGGACTGGACGCCGGCGCCAACGACTACGTCACCAAGCCCTTCCGCCTGGCGGTCCTGCAGGCCCGGATCCGCGCCCAGTTGCGCAGCCACGAGCATTCCGAGGGCGCCGTCTTCCGCCTCGGCCCCTATGAGTTCCGGCCGGCGGCCAAGATGCTGGTGGACGCCTCTGGCCGGAAGGTCCGGCTGACGGAAAAGGAAACCAACATCCTGAAGTATCTGTATCGGGCCGGGGACAAGCCGGTGCCCCGGGACGAACTTCTCGCCGAGGTCTGGGGATACAACGCCGGGGTGACCACCCACACCCTGGAAACCCACGTCTACCGCCTCCGCCAGAAGATCGAGAGCGATCCGGCGGGCGGTCGGCTGATCCTCACCGAGGGCGGCGGCTACCGCCTGGCGCCCTGATCTAGAGCCGGAAGTCGGCGCTGACCGGCGCGTGATCGCTGGGTCGCTCCCAGGCGCGCACGTCATCGTGGACCCGGGCCTCGGCGCCGCCGTCCAGCGCGGCCGGCCTCAGGCCGGGCGAGATCCAGATGTGGTCCAGTCGCAGACCTCGGTTGGACGCCCGGAAGTCGGCGGCGCGGTAGCTCCACCAGGAGAAGAGCTTCTGCGGCTCAGGCGTCGCCGCCCGGACCAGGTCGGTGAAGTCCCCGGCCTCGCGAAGGGCGGCCATGGCCTCGATCTCCACGGGCGTATGGCTGACCACCCGGAGCATCTGGCGGTGACTCCAGACGTCGAACTCGCCGGGCGCCACATTCAGGTCGCCGGTGATCACCAGGGGTGCAGAGCGGTCCCGCCGCCGGGCCTCAGCCGTCAGGCGGGCCAGGAAGTCGAGCTTGTGGGCGAACTTGGGGTTTGCCTCCGGGTCCGGGATATCGCCCCCCGCCGGGATGTAGAAGTTCTGCACCTCCACGCCCTGGACCCTTGCGCCGACGCACCGGGCATGCCCCTCCCGGCAGAGGTCGAGCTCCGGCGCATCCTCGAGGGGAAGGCGCGAGAGGATGGCCACTCCGTGCGACCCCTTCTGCCCGGCGATGCGCATGTGCGGATAGCCCGCCGCCTCGAAGGTGGCGCGTGGAAACTCCCCGTCCCGGCACTTGATCTCCTGGAGGCAAAGGACGTCCGGGGACTGCTCGGAGAGGAAACGCGCCACCTGCTCTGCCCTCAGGCGCACGGAGTTGATGTTCCAGGTGGCGAGTCTCAGGGGCATGGGCGCTCCGCGGGCAGGCCGGCGAAAAAACGCCCGGAGGGCGCAAGCCGTCCGGGCGTAGTTACCTCTCTCGCGCTGTCGCCGGAAGGGGATGAGATCCGGCGACAGCAGACCCGGCGTCGCCAGGCCCATGAGTTGTATGAATGCAACGCACAATGATTTTGTCAAGGCGGGACAGGTTTCGGGTTGAGTGTTGCCGGCCCGCTACATCTTGCCCCGACCCGGCGATCGGGGTCGGGGATCTTCGAGCACGAAGAGGCTGGCGGGAAGGCCGCTGACGGCGCGCAAGCCCTCAAGCTGGACCCGGGTGCTCCGCCCCTGGGCGTCGGTGACCGTCCACCCGGCGAGGGCGAGGGGGGAGTCCGTGAAGGCGAGGGCGATCTGCCCTTCGTGGGCTCTCCGGACGTCGCGGGCGGTGACCTCGAACCCGGACGAGGTCCTCCTGACGGCCGTCACCCGGGCGTCCCCGTCCAGCCGGATCCGGCGGGAAAGGAAGAGGGCGAGGGGGGTGGCCGCAAGGGGGTAGCGCTCGAAGGTCTTCAGGCGCGGGTCGGCGACGGAGACGTTGACGCCATCCGCCACCACCAGGAGGGAGGAGGGCGGGGCATAGGCGAACCGCGCCCGACCGGGCCGACGCAGGAAGACCTCCCCCCGGCTGACCCGACCCCGGGAATCCGTCTGGACGAAGGCGCCCCGGGCCTCGCCGAGGGTCTCAAGCCAGGACGCCGCGCGGGCGGCCAGGGCCCGCTCGGCCTCACTGAGGGCCGGGCCCGCTCCCGTGGCGGGAAAGGCGGCGGTGGCGGCGAGGCCGGCCAGGGCGGTGCGGCGTGTCGGCATGAAGGCCCTCCGTGCGCCGACATGGTCCCGGCGGCAGCGTCGGTCAATGCCTCGCCATTACGGCGCCCGTGGGGCGCGGCGACCCTCGGAAGGGGCTCATGGGGGCGGGGGCGCCAGGATCTCGCGCTTTCCGGAATGGTTGGCGGCGCTGACCACGCCTTCCCGTTCCATGCGCTCGATCAGGGAGGCGGCGCGGTTGTAGCCGATCTGCAGCCGCCGCTGGACGTAGGAGGTCGACGCCTTGCCATCCCGGGTCACTACGGCCACGGCCCGGTCGTAGAGGTCGTCGCCTGAACCGCCTTCGCCGCCGCCGTAGTCGCCCTCGCCGTCCTCATCGTCGCCCCCGGCGGTGACCTCCTCGAGGTACTGGGGCTGGCCCTGCTCGCGCAGGAACCGCGCCACCGCCTCCACCTCGCCATCGGAGACGAAGGGTCCGTGCAGGCGGGTGATCCGCCCGCCGCCCGCCATGTAGAGCATGTCGCCCTGGCCCAGCAGCTGCTCGGCCCCCTGCTCGCCCAGTATGGTGCGCGAGTCGATCCGTGACGTGACCTGGAAGGAGATCCGGGTCGGGAAGTTGGCCTTGATGGTCCCGGTAATGACGTCCACGGAAGGTCTCTGGGTCGCCATGACCAGGTGGATGCCTGCGGCCCGCGCCATCTGGGCCAGGCGCTGGACCGCGCCCTCGACGTCCTTGCCCGCCACCATCATCAGGTCGGCGACCTCGTCGATGACCACCACGAGGTAGGGCATGGGGCGCGGGTCGATCCGCTCGCTCTCGTAGACCGGCCGCCCTTGGTCGTCGAAGCCGGTCTGCACGGTCCGCTCGAAGTGCTCGCCCTTGGCCGCCGCCTCCCGGGCCCGCTCATTGTAGGAGGCCACATTCCGCACGCCGATCTTGGACATCAGGCGGTAGCGGTCCTCCATCTCCCGGACCGTCCACTTGAGGGCGACGATGGCCTTCTTCGGATCGGTGACCACCGGCGCCAGCAGGTGCGGGATGCCGTCATAGACGCTGAGCTCCAGCATCTTGGGGTCGATCATGATGAAGCGGCAGGCCTCGGGCGGCAGGCGGTAGAGGATCGACAGGATCATGGCGTTGACCCCCACCGACTTGCCGGAGCCGGTGGTGCCGGCGATCAGCAGGTGCGGCATCCTCGCCAGGTCGGCGATGTAGGGCTCGCCGCCGATGTTCTCGCCCAGGGCCATGGGCAGGGCGTGGCCGGTCTTCTCGTACTCGGGGCTCGACAGGAGGTCGCGCAGATAGACGGTCTCCCGCCGGGCGTTGGGAAGCTCGATCCCGATGGCGTTCCGCCCAGGCACAACCGCCACGCGGCAGGCGGCCACGGACATGGATCGGGCGATGTCGTCGGCCAGAGCCACCACCCGGGCGGATTTCACCCCCGGGGCCGGGACCAGCTCATAAAGGGTCACCACAGGGCCGGGCCGGATCTGGTCGATCTGGCCGCGTACGCCGAACTCCGCCAGGACCCCCTCCAGGAGCTGGGCGTTCTGGCGCAGGGCGGCCTCGTCGAACTGCGCCGCCCGGGGTCCGGACCGCGACAGCATGGAAAGCTCAGGCAGGCAGAAGCCCTCGCCCCGGGCGAAGTCGAGAAGACCCTGCGCCTCCCGGGTCTCCCGCCCGGACTCCCGCGTCGCCTTTGGCGGACGGATCGCCGGCGCTGCGCCCTCGTCCGCGCCCGGCGCCTCGGCCTCTGGTTCCGCCCCCAGGGGGGCCGGGACAGGCGCCGATTTCGCACGCCGCGCCCGGCCTGACGCCACGGACCTCGCCGCCGCGCCCTCGGCCTCGAAGGGCGAGCGGACCGCCGAAGCCAGGCTGCGGCTCCGGAGCCAGGCGCCCAGCGACCCCGCCGCCGCCAGGAGGTTCAAGCGCGGCAGGGCCAGGGCGTAGATGAGGCCCCAGGCGCCGAGGCCGCCCAACAGGGCGGCGGTGACGCCCCGGCCATAGGGCAGGTTGAACTCCGAAAGGGCGCCCCCGCCAAGGTTGAGGAGGCTGTCTCCGGCCAGGCCGCCCAGACCGCGGGCCAGAGGCCAGGCGGCGGGCGTGGGCGCCCAGGCCAGAAGGGCGGCCAGGCCCACCAGGGCGAAGCCGCCGCAGAGGGCCCGGAGACGTAAGGCCAGACGCCCGGCGTCCGGCTGCGGGCCGGTCAGCCGGGATAGTCCGAGGACCAGAAGAAGAAGGGCGGCGAGGGCGCCGGCCAGACCCAGGGTCTGGAGCAGGGCGTCGGCGAGGGTCGCCCCGGCCGCGCCGAGGGCGTTGCCGGGCGCAGCTGCGGTGGAGGCGTTCAGACTGGGATCGGCGACACTCCAGGTCGCCAGGGCCGCCGCCAGGCACACGCCGACCGCGGCCACGAGGCCGCCCCGGGTGCGCGCCGAGAGCGGGTGCGTCCAGATCGCGCCCGCGATCTCCATTCCCCTGTCGAAACCTCTTTTCCGCGCCGCACGCGCCATGTCGGTCCGCCTTTCCGATGGTCCGAGCGCAGTGTGGCGGCAAGAGGGTTAAGAGGCGTTTACTCCGCGGGCGTCCGGCCTTGAGTCTCCTCCCAGGCGGCGTCATCCGGGTGGAAGTTCGGAAGCGAGAAAACAGGCTCTAAATGCAATAGGTTAGAGCCCGTTTCGGTCCGATACCCGGTTCCCACGTTTCGGAACATGATCTAGGAGAGGACACATGTGGTCCATGCCCCGCAATCTGAGGAAGATCGCCGTCATCGTGATCGCCCTGATGGCCCTCGCTGGATTCCTCTCCGGAATCCTGGGAGCGCGGGATGTCGCCTACCTGCCCGGGGAGGCGCCGTCTTCCGGCGCCCCGGCGGCGCCCGCCGTGATCGCCCCCGAGGTCACACCCCTGACCAACGACCCGCCGCCGCCGCCTCCCGAGCCGGAACCTGAACCCGAGCCCGCCAAGCCCGAGGAAGCGCTCAAGCCTCCGCCCGAGCCCCAGTCCCCCGCCCCCACCGCCAGGACGCCG
>CANGRP010000155.1 GCA_947456005.1 Caulobacteraceae bacterium | reverse complement strand
TGGTCGCCCATGCGGCCCGTCGTCTTGCCGGTGAAGGTGTCGCCATTGGTGGTGATGGAGGCGTTCACTTCCTGAGCGCCCATCGGGGTGTTGATCGTGATCTTCCAGTTGCCGTCCGCAGACATGGCTCTCTCCTCTTTGCGAAGCGGCGCCTCATCAAGCCGTGAACGGCCTTTCAAGCGGCGCTTCCGTTCGCCATCGACGGATCCGCCGCGGCAGCCAGTTTAGGTGGGGCTCAGGGACGCGCGTTCAAGTTCGGCGGCGCGTTGCTCCACCAAGTCGACGATATGGTCGACCATGCGGTCGTTGTCCATCTTGTGGTCGGCCTTGCCGGCCAGGTAGACCATGCCGGAGCCCTTTCCACCGCCGGTGAAGCCCACGTCCGTCATCAGGGCCTCGCCAGGCCCGTTCACCACGCAGCCGATGATGGACAGGCTCATGGGGGTGGCGATGTGGGCCAGCCGGGCCTCGAGGGTCTCCACCGTCCGGATGACGTCGAACCCCTGCCGGGCGCAGGACGGGCAGGCGATGATGTTCACGCCGCGGTGTCTCAGGCCCAGGGACTTGAGCAGGTCGAAGCCGACCTTGACCTCCTCCACGGGGTCGGCCGCCAGGGAGACCCTGAGGGTGTCGCCTATGCCGGCCCAGAGCAGGGCGCCCATGCCGATGGAGGACTTGACCGTCCCGATGCGCTGGCCGCCGGCCTCGGTGACGCCGATGTGCAGGGGGCAGTCGATGGCCTCGGCCAACATCTGGTAGGCGGCCACGGTCATGAACAGGTCCGAGGCCTTCACGCTGATCTTGAACTCGTGAAAGTCGTGGTCCTGGAGGATGCGAGCGTGGTCCAGGGCGCTCTCGACCATGGCGTCGGGGCAGGGCTCGCCATACTTCTCCAGGAGATGGTTCTCAAGGCTGCCCGCGTTGACGCCGATCCGGATGGAGCAGCCGTGGTCCCGCGCCGCCTGGATCACCTCGCGCACCCGATCCGGGCTCCCGATGTTCCCGGGATTGATGCGCAGGCAGGCGGCCCCGGCCTTCGCCGCCTCGATGCCGCGGCGATAGTGGAAGTGGATGTCGGCGACGATGGGGACCTTCGACGCCCTGACGATCTTTGGCAGGGCGGCGGTGGAGGCCTCGTCCGGGCAGGAGACCCGCACGATGTCGGCCCCGGCCTCCTCCAGCTGCCGGACCTGGTCGATGGTCGCGACCGCATCCGCCGTCAGTGTGTTGGTCATGGACTGGACGCTGATCGGGGCGTCGCCGCCGACCTCGACGCTCCCGACCCGGATCTTGCGGCTCTTTCGGCGGACGATGGTGCGCCAGGGGCGGAGGGTGTGGGTTTCTGACATGGTGGGAGAATAGGGCCCTTGCGGGTGAATCCCAAGGGCGGCTCAAGCCGGCGGGGGGCGAGTCAGGACCGATGCGGGCGTGAGTCCTGCCGGAAGCACCCCCCTGGACTGGCCGTCCAGGTAGACCGCGATGACCCCGGCCTCCACCGACTCGAAGGACAGCCCCGCTACAGGGTCGGTGCGGTAGGCTTCTCCCGCCGCCAGCTGCCGGGCGAACCATGCGGACCGGTCGGGTCCCCAGACGATGAGGGTGGTGGGCCGTCGCGCCTGCAGCACCACCCGACCGGCGGCGCCGTGCACGGCCGCCCGGGGCGTGAAGGTCTCTCCGAGGTCTAGAAGGGTCGGGTCCTCCGACGCCGTCATTCCCGGGGGAAGCGCAGCGGACAACTCCGCCTCAAGGCCGGGTGTCAGGTAGTGCGGCGGAGCATTGGACTCCACGGGCGCCGGCAAGGGTGCGCCTAGGGTCATGGCGCCGGCGGGGGCGGCCGGTGCAGGCGCCGCGGCGACGAGGGCCGCAGGCTTGCGTCCCTCCTCGTTCAGCGTTCCCCGACGGACCAGGTTCCAGGCGACAATGGCTGACAGGATCAACAGGCCCGCAAGAATCATGAGCCTCAGGCGCGGGTCGGCCATCCGGCGAACGCCTACGGGTGGCCTGAGGGCGTCGTTGCGGTCCGGGTCGTCGGCCTTGAAGCGGGCGATGGCCGCGTCGCCGGGGAAGCCCAGGGCCTGAGCGTAGGCTCGGATATAGCCGATGGTGAAGGGGCGACTGGGCAGGTCCTTGAGGCGGAGGGCCTCGATGGCCTCCACGTAGGCCGGTCGAATCCGAGTTAGCGCGACAATATCGGCGATGCCGAGACCTCGGGCCTCCCGGACGGCGCGCAAGGCGTCCCCGATATGCTCTCCAGACTGCAGGTCTGGCGCGGGCGCTGCCGTCCCGGCGTCCCTCTCACCTTCCTCAGCCATGGCGGCGACAATCCTCCGGGAGCGCACCGCCGATAGCATGGCGGAGGAGTGAGGCCAATCGCGCCGCGGACGCCGGCTTCAGACCGCCAGATAGAGCTTGCGCGCCAGGGTCTCGACCTCGTTGCGGATTGAGCCCGCCGTACTGCGGATCAGGCTCTGGACCCCCCGCCGGGCGGCCGCCCGGTCGCAGGAGAGGACCATCTGCTTGACCGGTCCTATGCCCGCCGGGGGCATGGAGAGGGCCTCGAAGCCCAAGGCGACCAGGACGAAGGCCTCGAGGGGGCGTCCGGCCATCTCCCCGCAGACCGAGACCGGCGTCCCGGTCTCGGCGCAGGCCTTCTGGATCGTCTCCAGGGCGCGCAGGGCCGGGGGCGAGAGGAAGTCATAGCGCTCCGAGACCCT
This sequence comes from Caulobacteraceae bacterium, assembly GCA_947456005.1. Lineage (GTDB taxonomy): Bacteria > Pseudomonadota > Alphaproteobacteria > Caulobacterales > Caulobacteraceae > Phenylobacterium. The sequence continues at coordinate 3,292 of CANGRP010000155.1, read as the reverse complement.
CGGGTTCCCGCGGTCGGCCGCAAACAGGTACTGCATCAGGTCGTTCGTGCCGACGCTGACGAAGTCGGTCATGGGCAGGAGGGCGTCCAGGTGCCAGATCACCGACGGCGCCTCGATCATCGCGCCGACATCGAGGCGGGCGGGCTCTGGCCGCCCCCGGCGGTTCGCCCAGGCGATTTCCTGGTCCACCAGGGCCCGGGCCGCCCTGAATTCGTCAACGCTGGCGACCAGCGGGAACATGATCTTCAGCGGCCGTCCCCGCGATGCGGCGATCAGCGCCCGGAGCTGGAGCCGCAGCAGGGCGGGACGGTCCAGGCCCATGCGGACGGCGCGCCAGCCGAGAGCAGGGGTGTCCTCCCTCTCGGCCTCCACGTACGGCCGGACCGTGTCGCCGCCGAGGTCGAGCGTGCGGAAGGTCACGGGCAGCCCGCCAGCGGCATCCATGACCCTGCCGTAAAGGGCGGTCTGGGCGGTCAGGCGAGGCATCTCCTCGGCGACCATGAACTGGAACTCGGTGCGGAAGAGGCCGATCCCCTCGGCCCCGGCTTCACCAAGCATGTCGAGGTCTACGTCCAGCCCGGCGTTCATCAGGAGCTGAATCTTCGCCCCATCCTGCGTGATGGCCGGACGGTCCCTGAGACGCGCGAACTCAGCGCGACGCTGCAGCCGGACGTCCAGGCGGGCCTTCAGCGCCTTGATGACGTCCGGGCGCGGCCGCAGGTAGGCCTCCGCCGTCTCGGCGTCGACGATGACGGTGTCGCCCTCAGAGACCTTGTCCCGCAGGCCCGCAAGGCGGCCGACACACGGAATATCCAGGGCCCGCGCCACAATCGCGGCATGGCTGGCGGTTGAGCCTTCCTCGAGGAGCAGGCCCTTGAGTCTTGTGCGGTCGTATTCCAGCAGGTCGGCCGGCCCCAGGTTCCGGGCGATCAGGATCGCGTTCTCGGGCAGGTCACGCACCAGTCCGGCGTCACCGGCAAGGTGCCGCAGCAACCGGTCCGCCAGGTCCTCGAAGTCATGGAGCCTTTCCCGAAGGTAGGGGTCCCTGGCCTGGCCCAGCCTGGCGCGATGCTCTGACCGGACACGCTCCACCGCCGCCTCCGCGGTCAGCCCGTTGCGGACGGCGTCCTCGAGGGAGCGCCGCCATCCCCGGTCGTGGGCGAACATGCGGTAGGTCTCGAGGACCTCGTACGACGCCTCCACCAGGCCGTGCTGGCCCTCCAGCATGCTGTCGATCTGGGCCTGAAGGGTCGTGATGGCCGCCTTCAGGCGCACTTCCTCGGCGGCGACGTCTTCAGCCAGGAGGTCTGACGGGGCCACCGGCGGTTCATGCAGGACCGCGACCCCCAGGGCGAGGCCCTCTGCGAACCGCGCGCCCTTGAGGCGCTCGGGCTTCTTCGGCACCAGGTCGATGTTCTTGAGGGGACCTTCGGTGGCCAACTCCCCGCCTGCAACCATCTCGGCCAGGACCATGGCGATGATCTGAAGGTCCTCAACCTCGTCCTCGGAGTACACCCGCTCAGTCCGGTTCTGGACGACGAGGACCCCGATGGCCCTGCCGCCTCGAAGCAGCGGCACGCCCATGAAGGCGTGGAAGGGGTCCTCGCCCGTCTCGGGGCGGTAGGAGAAGGCGGGGTGGTTGGGCGCATCCGAGAGGTTCAACGGACGCCCCAAGCGCATGATCTCACCGACCAGGCCCTCGCCGGGCTTCATGCGCGTCAGGTGCACCGCGTCCGGGGAGAGGCCCTCCGTGGCGAACAGCTCCATGTCGCCGTCTGCCTGACGCATGTAGAGCGAGCAGACCTCCGCCACCATCGACCGGGCGATGATGCGCACGACCATGTCCAGGCGCGCCTGTACGGGCCCGCCCGAGGCCAGGGCCTCGCGGATCTGCCGGAGCAGGCTGCGCTGCCCCCGCACGGCGAAACTGGTGGTCGACTTCGGCAATAGCTCCTCGCGACAGGGGGAAAACCTATGTCCTCAGCGCCCTCCTAGCAGGAAGGGGTGACAGAACGGAAAACAAATGCCCGTGCGGACGGCGTCCGGCCGCCTGACGCCTGTTCTTTGGGCGGGACCTTGTCCTAAGGACAGGTCACGGGCGCCGCCTTGGAGATTTCCGACGCTGCAGCCTTTACGTCGGCCTGGTAGGCGGGCGCCTTCGAGACCCTGTCGTAGACTGCAAGGCCCAGCATGCGACCGGCTGCGACGTCGCTCGGCCAGTGCACCCGGCAGTCGACGCGGTGCTGCCCCACATTCGCACCCCAGGCGCGGATGGCGTCGGAGCGGGCGGGCGCCGCATCGGAGAGGGCGAGGGCCAAGAGCCAGCCAATTCCGGCGTGGCCGCTCGGATAGGAGAAACCCAGCCTGTCCCCCTGACCCGCGGCGACGAGGGGATCGCAGGCCGGGCCGCCATCCGCGGTGAAGGGGCGGGGACGCTTGTAAGCGGTCTTGGCCTGGTCCATCGGAACCACGAAGTCCGCCATCAGGGTCATCATCAGCTTCTGGACCGCAGGGGTCTTTTCGGCGGAGACCTCGACGCCGACTGCGCAAGACACAGACTTCATGAAGGCGGCGTCGGGAATGCGGGCCTCCCGGATCGCGCCTTCCCAGGCCGGACCCTTCACCCCCGCCCGTGCGGCCGAAGCCGCTGTCCGGTCGAAGGCGTCCTGGCTGGAGCCGGCCTCGGGCGGAGGTGGCAGCAACCGCACCGCATCGATGGGCGGTTGCCCCGCAAGGTAGCCTCCGCGGGTCTGGGCGGTCCCCAACGTCGCCGGCGCGGCGGCGGCGACCAGGAAGGCGAGGGCAAGGGCGAGGCGCATGTCAGGGCTCCGTCTGTCGTCGGGGATCGACCCTCAGGTTAAGCGCATTGTCCCCGCGCCGCCACGCCGTCATAATCTCTTCACAGGGCGAGCGATGCGACGCCTTAGGGACTGTGGGGGAAACGCATGCGCTACCGGCTGGCCGCCCTGGGCGCCATCCTGATCATCGCCGGGTCTCTCCTGGCCTTCCTCATGCAGGGCTCGGGTGGCGTCGAGGTCCGGGAGGCCCGCTGGCGGACTGCCGAGGGCGCCGTCATGTCGGGCCTGATCTACCGCCCCCCAGGGCTTGAGGCCGGGCGGCGCGCCCCCGCGGTCCTCCTCAGTCACGGCTACATCAACACCCGGGAGATGCAGAGCCCCTTCGCCATCGAGTTGGCGCGACGGGGCTTCGTGGTCCTGGCCATGGACATGACGGGGCATGGCGGCTCTGGGGGTAATGTCGGAGCCGCCGGCTTTGGCGGGCCTTCCGCCCT
>CANGRP010000154.1 GCA_947456005.1 Caulobacteraceae bacterium | reverse complement strand
CGCTGGCGCAGGATCTTCTTGTCGATCTTGCCCGTGGCGCCGAGCGGGATGTCATCCACGAAGACGACGTCGTCGGGCGTCCACCACTTGGCGATCTTGCCGTCCAGGAACTTCAGGAACTCCTCCTTGGTCCCGCTCTCTCCGGGGCGCAGCTTGACCAGCAACACGGGCCGTTCGTCCCACTTGGGGTGGGCCACGCCGATCACCGCCGCCAGCTCCGCCTTGGGGTGGCCAGCGGCGATGTTCTCGATCTCGATGGAGCTGATCCACTCTCCCCCGGACTTGATGACGTCCTTGGCGCGGTCGGTGATCTGCATGTAGCCGTACTCGTCGATGGTCGCGACATCGCCGGTGTCGAAGAAGCCCTCGGAGTCGAGGATCGCGCCGCCATCGCCCTTGAAGTACTCGCCCACCACGAAGGGCCCCTTGACCATCAGACGCCCGAAGGTCTGACCGTCGTGAGGGAGCTCCTTGTTCTCGTCGTCCAGCAGCCTGAGATCGATCCCGAGAGGCGGCCTGCCCTGCTTCAGCTTGAAGCGGAGCTGGGCCTCGTCGTCCATCTCGGCAACCCTGTAAGAGGGGTTCGCTATGGTGCCGAGGGGGGAGGTCTCGGTCATGCCCCAGGCGTGGGTGACGTCCACGCCGAACTCGTCTCTGAAGCCGCGAACTATGGCCTCCGGCACGGCCGAGCCACCGATCGCCACACGCTTGAGGTTCGTCAGCTTGCCTCCGGTCTGACGGAGGTGGGCCAGAAGCATCTGCCAGACGGTGGGCACGGCGGCGGAGAAGGTGACGCCCTCCGCCTCGATGAGTTCGTGCACCGAAGCGCCGTCAAGCTTCGGCCCGGGCATCACCAGCTTGGCCCCCACGGCGGGTGCGGAGAAGGCGATTCCCCAGGCGTTGGCGTGGAACATCGGCACGATCGGGAGGATGGTGTCCCTGCCGCTGACCCCCAGAACATCCGCGCTGGCCGTCACCAGCGTATGCAGGAAGTTCGAGCGATGGGTGTAGAGGACGCCCTTCGGATTGCCCGTCGTGCCGGAAGTGTAGCAAAGCCCGGCCGGGGTGTTCTCATCGAACCCGCCCCAGGCGCAATCTTCGGACTGGCCTGCGATGAGGGTCTCGTAGGCCAGGGCGCCCGGCAGCTGGTCGGTCATGTGCGCATCGTCGGTCAGCACGATGAAGTGCTTCACCGTCGGGATCTGGTCGCGGATCTGGGCGAGGATCGGCAGGAAGGTCAGGTCGGTGAAGATGACCCGGTCTTCGGCGTGGTTGATGATGTAGACGAGCTGCTCGGAGAAGAGCCGGGGGTTCAGGGTGTGGCAGACGGCGCCGATCCCCATGATGCCGTACCAGGCTTCCAGGTGGCGCGCCGTATTCCAGGCGAGGGTCGCGACCCGGTCGCCGTGCTGGATGCCCAAGGCCTTCAGAGCGTTCGAGCAGCGCTTCGCCCTCGCATGGACCTCGGCGTAGGTGGTGCGCACGATCGGGCCTTCGACCGAGCGGGAGACGATCTCGCGGTCCCCGTGCCAGGCCTTGGCGTGATCCAGAATCCGGTCAACGGTCAGCGGCCAGTCCTGCATTCTGCCGAGCATGGGGAAACCCTCCAGGTCTTGTGTTCAGAGCGCACTTGGGCGCGTTGCGCGGAAGGTAGGGACTCGACCCGCCGGAGGCAACGGCGGGACGGGGTCAGGCCGCCCGCTCGAAAAGGTCCGCAGGCCAGGGAGACTCGAAGGCCGTCACGCCCAGGCGCTCCCGGACCGTCCCGATCGGCTCGGCCCAGAGCGACGGCCAGTCGACCCCCAGGAGGGGCGGCGTGGTGCGGCCGTGCCGCCAGGCGGCGGCGATGACCCCGGCCAGGACACCGTAGCGGACCGGCTCAACGGAGGCCGAAGCCAGGGTGACCGCCAGGACAGAGGCCGAATAGGCATGCCCGAACTGCGCCAGCTGGAAGGCCGAGATGGCGATCTCGTGCAGGCCGGTGGTGTGATAGCCGCCGACCAGGTGCCACAGATCATGCACCTGCAGGATCCGGGCGTTCAGATAGTCGAGGGGCGGGGGCAGGTCGCGAAGGGACAGGGCGTCCCGGTCCAGGACCTCCAGGTCAAAGCCGTTACGGACGATCAGGTCGTGGAACTCACCGGCCAGGGACCCCGCCGGCGCGGCGGCCAGGGCCTCAAGGGTGAAGGGTTCCGGCCAGCCCTGGGCGACGGCCTCGGCGACGCCCGGCCAACTTCGGCTGACCTCAAGCAGCGCCTCCCGGAAACCAGGATCGAGATGGCCCGCCAGGGCCGCCGTGGCCTGGGTGAACTCAAGGGCCGACCGCCCTCCGCCGGCGCCGTCGACAATCGCCCAGAGCGCCTCCACCAGGGGCTCGCCAACCTCCAGTACGGGCCGGGACGGCGCAGGCGCGGAAGGCGCCAGTCCGGACAGGTGATCCAGGATTTCCGGGACCCGCCAGGGGGCGGCGAAGGCGGCGTGGGCGACCGCCGCAGCCGCCGGGATCATGACTTCGCGGCTCGCGGGCCGCCTCAGGGCGTCAAACAGGACTGGCGACGCCGGCGACCCCGGTCCCGCCCGCATCAACCTCGTATGAAGGACCCTGTTGTCGGCCATCCGCCCAACTCCTCCCCGCCGGGGGCCCAGCTTAGAGGGGGCGGCTACAGCGTCCAGAGCTTTCAGCCCTTGATCAGCGCAGGTCAGGAGACCTCGGTCTCAGACACCAGTCTCCGGCTGGCCGCGAGGACGCTCTCTACGGAGAGGTCCATCATGTGGCAGATGGACTGGGAGAGGTCCGGATCGAGGGTCCGGATCTGGTCCAGGGAACGTGCGCCCCGCAGCACCCGCCCGTGATCGCCCCAGGGGGCGTAGAGCTGCTCGTCCGACGGCCCGAAGAGCCCGAGGGTGGGCGCGCCCGCCGCAGCGGCGAGGTGCATGAGACCGGAGTCATTGCCGATGAAGAGCCGGGCTGAGCCCAGGGCGGCGTGCAGGGTCACGAGGTCCACCTTGCCCACCAGGTCGATGAACCGGTCCCGGGGGGTCACCGCCTTGAGGGTCGGCAGAACGGCGGTGTCGTTGGGCCCGCCCGCGACCAGCAATCGCCCGCCGGCCAGGGCCCCGCCCGGCCCCAGCAACTGGATGGCGACCTGGGCGAAACGCTCGACGGGCCAGGTCTTGCCGACCCAGTTGGCGGCCGGCCCAAGGGCGAGGATCGGACCTTCGCCAGCCACCAGGGCTGCGGCCTGCCGGGCGGCGGCCTCCCCGACGAAGATGTGGGGCGCCGGCGGATCGTCCTGGAGACCCAGGACCTTGGCCGCCTCGACGACCTTGTGCATCGGCGGACCCAGGGACCGCCGATAGACCGCGCGGCGCCGGCGCCTCAGGAAGCCGCTCAGGGCCGACCCCCTCAGGTCGACCACAAGTCCCCAGGACCGCCGGCGGACCCGGCTCCAGAGGCGGAACCAGTGACCCCCGTCCCTCGACTTCTCGAAGGGGATGATCGCCTCCAGCCCGGGCACGTCCTGGAACAGGGGCGCGGCAGCCGGGCCGGCGACGATGGTGAAGCGGGCCCCGGGAATCTCCTCCGAGAGGCGGTGAATGAGGCCGGAGGAGAGCACGGCGTCGCCGATCCGCGTGGCGGTGATGAAGAGAATCGGAAAGGGCGAGGCCAGCATTGCGGATACATAATCGGAGCCTAGGTTAGGCTCCAGCCGCCGGAAGGTTCACCGCATGACAATCTGCGTCCCCCTGACAGACCGCGCCCTCGTCGAGGTCACCGGCGAGGACCGGGTCTCTTTCCTCCAGGGCCTTCTGAGCCAGTCCCTGGAGGCCCTGTCCCCCGGGGAAGCCCGCTACGGCGCCCTGCTGACCCCCCAGGGGCGGCTGCTCTTCGATCTCTTCATGGTGGGGCGTCCGGAGGCGATCTGGCTGGACGTGGCGGCGGCGCGCCGGGACGACCTCCTCACCCGACTGAAGATCTACCGGCTGAGGGCCAGGGTCGACATCCGCCCCCTGGACGCCGGGGTCTGGACCTGCTGGCCCGAGCCCCCGGGACCGGGCTGGGTTCCCGACCCCCGTCGGGAGGGCTTGGCCTGGCGCGCCTGGGGACCTGCAGCCCCTCCGGCCGTGACGGGGAGCCTGGAGGACTGGCGCGGGCGGCGGCTCGCCTTCGGGGTCGGCGACGCCGAGGACTTCGACTTTGACCGGGACTACCCGGTGGAGCTGAACTTCGACCGGGTCGGCGGCATCGATTTCGCCAAGGGCTGCTTTGTCGGGCAGGAGACCACCTCTCGAATGAAGCGGCGTGGACAGGTCAAGACCCGCCTGGTCCCGATCCGCTTTGAAGGGCCTCCGCCGGCCCGGGGTTCCGAGGTCCTGAAGGGCGAGCTGAGGGCGGGGGAGGTCCGGTCCGGCGTCGACGGCCTGGCCCTCGCGCTCCTGCGGCTGGACCGGATCGACGGCGCCCTTTCGGTGGAGGGACGGTCTGTGTCGGCCGAGGCGCCCTTGCCGGGGTGATGAGCGGCCTGCGAAGTTCGTTCCCATGTCTGACGGCCTGATTCGCTGCACCTGGCGCGGCATGGCGGGTGACCCGCTGTACGAAGCCTATCATGACCAGGAATGGGGCGTGCCCGAGCGGGACCCCGTCGCCCTCTGGGAAAAGCTGGTGCTCGACGGCTTCCAGGCCGGGCTGGCCTGGATCACCATACTTCGCAAGCGCGAGGCCTTCCGCACCGCCTTCGCCGGGTTCAATCCCGAGGCCGTGGCGCGGTTCGGGGAGGCGGACCGGGCCCGCCTGCTCGCCGACGCGGGGATCGTCCGCTCCGCCGCCAAGATCGACGCCGCCATCTCGGGCGCCCGGATCTTCCTCGACATGCGCGAGGCCGGGGAGGACTTCTCCGACTTCCTCTGGAACTTCACGGACGGGCGACCCATCCAGACCTTTGCCGAGCGCCTCCAGGACGTACCCGCCGAGACCCCCCTCAGCCGGGAGATCTCCGCCGCCCTGAAGGCCCGAGGCTTCCGCTTCGTGGGGCCCGTTATCGTCTACGCCTACATGCAGGCGGTGGGGATGGTGAACGACCACCTGGTGTCCTGCCACCGTCACGCCAGCGTCCTGGAGATGGGGGGCTGACCCGTGGCGGGACCGGCCCGGACTATGCCCTGGAGGCGGGCTCCCCGGCGCCGGTCTGCGGCGTCGACGAGGCGGGCCGCGGACCCTGGGCCGGACCGGTCAGCGCCGCGGCGGTGATCCTCCACCCGGACCGGGTCCCGGTGGGCCTGGACGACTCCAAGGCCCTTTCCGAGCGCCGGCGCGACGCCCTGGAGGCGGAGGTCAAGGCCGCCGCCCTGGCCTGGGGCGTGGGCTTCGCGAGCGTCCCGGAGATCGATGGGATGAATATCCTGCAGGCCACCGGACTGGCCATGCGCAGGGCGGTGGAGGCCCTCGCCATCCCGCCCGCCTTCATCCTCGTGGACGGATCCTGGCGCTTCGACCTGCCCGCGCCCGTCCGGCCTGTGGTGAAGGGCGACAGCCTTTCGGTCTCCATCGCCGCCGCCTCCATCCTGGCCAAGACCGCCCGGGACCGGGTGATGGTCGAGCTGGACCGGGACTGGCCGGACTACGGCTTTGCCGCGCACAAGGGCTATCACGCGCCCCGGCATGTCGAGGCGCTTCGCCGGCTGGGCCCCTGCCCGGCCCACAGGATGACCTGGGCGCCCATTCGGGCCCTTTTGGATTCAAAGGTTTAATTCGCTGTTCACCATGTTCGGAAACAGTCTTTCAACCACGTGAGAGGAAGATTCCCCTTCCGGATTCCGACCGCGAAGGGCTGGGCGTGACCCCCGACACCATCCTCCAGGGCGACTGCATCGAGGTTCTGAAGAGCCTGCCCGACCGCTCGGTGGACCTCGTCTTCGCCGATCCGCCCTACAACCTGCAACTGGGTGGCGACCTGCTGCGCCCGGACAATTCCCGCGTCGACGCCGTCGACGACCACTGGGACCAGTTCGAGAGCTTCTCAGCCTACGACGCCTTCACCCGG
>CANGRP010000153.1 GCA_947456005.1 Caulobacteraceae bacterium | reverse complement strand
CCCGAGACGATCATCGCGGGCAGGATCAGGACGACGACGGCGAGGTAGGCCAGTCGCTGGAGAAGATTGTAGCCGCCGGACTCCGGCAGGCGCAGGGTGAGGTGGGCGGCGAGGTCGGCCAGGACCGCCCGCGGTGCCAGCATGGCCCGGGTGGGAACCAGGTTTCTGCGGAGCCGTCCTCCGGCAAGGCCGCCGACCAGGTAGGCGGCGAGGCCGAGGCCCAGCCCCCAGGCCGCCGCCAGGTGCCAGTTCCGGCCAGTGGCGAGAGAGCGGTATCCGGGCAAGGTCGTCCAGGCGGGGAAGGCGCGCTTCTCAGCCTCACCCGGAGGACCCGACCAGCCCAGCACGCCCGTTGTCTCAAACTCCCGCCCGCCGATCCGAAGGTACCCCTCCATGGCCTCGCCCCGCTCCCGGGCGCCGATCTCCAGCAAGGGGGAGTCGAAGCGCGAGACCTCCCCGGTGTAGAGGGCGGGGTGGGCGTTGAAGATCTGCAGGCCGCTGGGCAGCAGCAGGAAGACAGAGGCGGCGATCAGGGCGTGGGTCAGGCGCGTCCAGGGCCCGGGGCGCAGGGCGGCTTCGGCGTCTGAACTGGCCGGGTCGGGCGACAGGACGTAACCTCCGGAGAATCGGACGCGGCGCGGGCGCTGCGGGAGCGCAAAAAGGGGGCGAGACGCTTGGACAGGACCGTGGAGGTGTGGAGCGGCGGCGTCAACACCTGGGAATGCGACGAGATGGGTCACCTGAACGTCCGATTCTGGGTGGCCAAGGCGATGGAGGCCCTGGCCGGCTTGACCCGCCTGATGGGAATGCCAGACGCCTTCGCCCGCAGCGGCGGGGCCACCCTCGTTATCCGCGACCTGCACATGCGGTTCCTGCGCGAGGCCCGGGCGGGAGCCTGTCTGTGGGCGTCGGGCGGCGTGGTCGCCCTGGGTGAGACCGACGCCGACCTGCTGGTGGTCCTGCGCCACGCAGATGGGACGCCGGCGGCCACCTTCCGCATCCGGGCCGGGCACGCCACGGCCTCGGACCTGCGCCCCTTTCCCTGGCCGGGACGCATCCGGGCCGCAAGTTCAGCCCTGGCCATCGAGGTCCCCGACTTCGCCGCCCCCCGCAGCATTGATCTGTCGCCCCTTGAGGAGACGCGGGCCAGCCTCGCCTTCGCCGAGTCGCACGGCATGACGCGGATCGGCCTTGGGACCGTCCGCGCCGACGAGCTGGACGTCTTCGGTCGGATGCGCCCTGAAGTGTTCATCGGTCGGGTCTCGGACGGCGTGGGGAGGCTATTCGGCCCGACCCGCCCCGGGCCTGACGCCGCGTCGAGCGAGACGCCCCTGCGCATTGGCGGCGCCGTCTTGGAGTACCGGGTCATCCACCATGGATGGCCGGTCGCCGGCGAGCATGTGGAGGTCCGCTCCGGCTTCGCCGACTGCACCGCCCGGACCCGGCGGGTCTTCCATTGGATGCTGGACCCGGTCTCCGGCAGGCCCTGGGCCAGCGCCGAGGCCGTGGTGATCAGCTTCGACCTCGACGCCCGAAAGGTGGTCGACATCTCCGAGGCCGCCCAGGCGGAGTACCGCCGGCTCGCCATCCCGGGACTGGGGCTCTAACGAACACAGTCCTCATCAGACCTTCGGTCGGAGCTCCCCCTTGCTGCGCTCAATGCCTCCCCCCAGGGGGAGGTGGACCGCGCAGCGGGCCGGAGGGGGTCAACGGCCCCTCAGCTGACCCCCTCAGTCAGCTTCGCTGACAGCTCCCCCTTGGGGGAGCAATGGCTCGGTAATTCCTCCCCCCAGGGGGAGGTGGACCGCGCAGCGGGCCGGAGGGGGTCCGCCGGGTCGCCGCAGGCCATGAACCTCGCCGCTAGAGCAGGTCGGTCAGGGTCTGGCGGACCAGATCCGGGCGCTCCATGGGCACGAAGTGGGTGGTCCCGGGAATGACCTCAAGGCGGATCCGGCCGCTGGCCGTCAGCGCCGCCTCGTGTCCGTCCGATCGGCAGGTGGAGCCGGTTTCAGCCTTCAGGATATGGATCGGGACGTCCGCGGCGTCGAATGATGGCCAGGGGTCATGGCCGTGGCTGGCGAAGTTGGAGGCCTCCCAGGCCGGATTGCAGTTCAGCTCCACCTCGCCAGACGACGTGGCATGGAAGCCGTCCTCCACATAGTCGGCCAGCATGTCGGGGGTCCAGGCGCGGAAGGCGCCCTTGCCGCTGTAGGACGCAATCACCTCCGCCTTGCCGGGGAAGACCGGCCGCCGGCGCAGGGCGCCCTGGAGCAGGGGGTTGTCGCCGGTCAGGGGCCTGTTTCCATTCTCGGCGGCGAAGCCCGGGGCCATGATGACCGGATCGAAGAGGGCGATCCCCCGTACACGGCCCGGGCTCTCCGCAGCCGCCATCAGGCTGATCGTGCCGCCCATGGAGTGCCCGCCCAGCACGGCGTCGCGGATCTCGAGGACCTCCAGCACGGCCTTGAGGTCGGGAACGAGGTCGTACCAGTTGCGGGCAGGGTTCTCGAGCCGGGGCGGCAGGCCGGAAAGCCCATGGCCGCGTTGGTCAACGGCGACAATCCTCAGCCGGTCCGAAAGCGGCCCAAGGATCGAACGATAGGTCAGGGCGTTGAAGCCGTTCGCATGGGAGAAGACGATGTCCACCGGGCGGTCCTGGGGGCCTATCTCGATGGCGGTCCCATAGCCCCCGACGGCCGGCAGGTCGAAGCGCAGGCGACGGAAAGTGAAACCCGGAACAGTGCTGGACATGGATGGATGGCCTCCCCTTGCCGCTGTTCTAACGCCTTGGGACCCACCGCGCACCCTCAAGGATGGGCCTTGCGACCGGACCGTCGCCGGGACTAGGTCGGCGCATGAACCCGGGTGACGCGCCGATCGAATGGACCGAGGACGGGAGACCCCGCTCGTCCCTCTATGGCGACGCCTACTTCGGGGCTGACGACGGGCTGGCGGAGTCCCGGGCCGTCTTCCTTGAGGGCTGCCGACTGCCGGCGGCGTGGGCGGGACGCCGGAGCTTCACTGTCGCCGAACTGGGCTTCGGGACGGGGCTCAACATCCTGGCCCTCCTGGACCTCTGGCGGCGGGAGGGCCCTCCGGGCGGGCGCCTGCACCTCTTCAGTGTCGAGGCCCACCTGATGCCGCGGGAGGACGCCGCCCGCGCCCTCTCCGCCTGGCCGGAGCTGGCGACCCTGGCGGCGCCCCTCCTTGCCCAATGGCCCGGAAAGCGGCGGGGCTTCCACCGGATCGACCTGCCGGAGTCCCGCGCCAGCCTGGACCTCGCCCTCATGGAGGCGGGGGAGGCCCTCTCCCGGTGGGAAGGACGGGCGGACGCCTGGTTCCTCGACGGCTTCGCCCCGGCCCTCAATCCCGACATGTGGCGGGACGAGGTCCTCCAGGCGGTGGCCGCACGGTCCGCCCCGGGCGCCCGGGCCGCCACCTTCACCGTCGCGGGACAGGTCCGCCGGGGGTTGGCCGCTGCGGGCTTCGAAGCGAGTCGGGCGCCCGGCCATGGCCGCAAGCGCGAGCGCCTGGAGGCGGTCCTCCCCGGCCAGGTGACGACGCCCGGACCTGCCGGGCCCGCGGCGGTGATCGGCGCCGGGATCGCCGGGGCCGCAGTCCGCCGCGCCCTCCTGGCCCTGGGCGTTGAGGTGGTCCAGTTCGAGGCCGAGGCTCCGGGGGCGGGCGCCTCCGGCAATCCCGCCGGCCTGGTGACGCCGCGCCTGGACGCCGGCCTGGGCCCCGTCGCCCGGCTGGCGGCCCAGGCCTACCTGCGGGCCCTGGACGTCTACGACGCCCTGCCCCGGGCAGTGCTCTCCCGCGGGGTGCTCCAGTTGGCGGCGAGCGAGAGGGACCCGGACCGGTTCGCCCGGATCGCCGGCTCGGACCTCTTTCCGGAGGGGGCGTTGCGACGTCTGGACCCGGCCGCCGCCTCGCAACGGCTGGGGGAGCCGACGCACCGGGCAGGCCTGGACCAGCCGGACGCGCTCAGCCTGGACCCCCGAGAGGTCCTCGCCAGCTGGTGTGACGCAGATCTCCACGGGCGCGTCGAGCGCCTGGAAGCGGTGGAGGGCGGTTGGCGCCTGACGACAGCGGCTGGCGAGGGGCAGACCTTCCGGACGGTGATCCTGGCGGCCGGAGCCGAGCTTGCCCGCCTCTGGACAGGGGCCCCCATCCTGCCCGTCCGTGGCCAGGCCAGCTGGATCGCCGACCCTGGCCCGGAAACTCCCCGGGCGGCAGGCTGGGGCGGCTATATCGCCCCCATGGCGGGGGGATTCCTCTTCGGGGCCACCTTTCAGCGCGGCGAGACCTCCACCGAACTGACAGAGGCGGACCATCAGGCCAATCTTGAGAGTCTCGCCCGGGCCAGGCCGGAACTCGCGGCCGCCCTGGCCGGCGCGCGCCTCGACGGCCGGGCCCGGATCCGCGCGACCACCCGGGATCACCTGCCCCTGGCCGGGGCGGTCCCGGGCGCGCCAGGACTCCTGATCCTGGGCGGCCTTGGATCCCGCGGACTGACCTGGGCGCCCCTGCTGGGCGAGCATGTCGCCGCCCTGGCGGCTGGGGCGCCTTCCCCGCTCCCTTGCGACCTGGCGGCGCTGGTGGATCCGGCGCGCCGTTCGGCGGCCTGAGGTTCCGGGTGGTCATTTTCCCGCCGTGGTTCCAAGGTCTTGTGGTTCCACCCATCCTGAGGAGTCCTGCGATGTTTCGATCCCTCGCCCTGATCGCTGCGGCAACCCTGGGTCTGTCCGCCGCGGCGCTGGCCCAGACCGAACCCAGGCCCCAGCCCGAGAAGACGGACGTCAAGGCCTCGCCGTCAGCTCAGAAGAGCTGTTTTTTCAGCCGCGACGTCCGCGGTTTTGCGGCCCCCGACGACAAGACCCTCTACCTCCGGGTCCGGGCGAAGGACGTCTACAGGCTCGACATGAAGGGGCGTTGCCCCGAGCTCGACTGGGAACACAAGATCGCCATCGACAGCCGCGGTTCGTCCTCGATCTGCAGCGCCATCGACGCCACGGTCCTCGTGAAGAATCCCATCGGCGTCTCCCGCTGCTCGGTAGAGACGCTTACGCGCCTCACCCCGGAAGAGATCGCCGCCCTGCCCAAGAAGTCGCGGCCCTGACCTGAACCTTAGGGTGCACGCGCCCGTGCTTTCGCGCGGCGGGGAAGACGAATACGCTGGGTGGATAGCTTCCCACCTCACACTGGAGTGCTCGCGTGTCCCTCACCCGGCGGACCCTGGCCGGCCTGATCGCCCTGGCGCCGACCCGGGCCTGGGCGTCTGAAGGCCCCCTCGTCGCGGCGGCGTCGGACCTCACCGGCGCCCTTCCCCTCATCGCCGAGCGGTTCCGGCGCGCCGGCGGCGGACCGGTCCGTCTGACCTTCGGGTCCTCCGGCGCCCTGACCCGCCAGATCGAGGCGGGCGCTCCGTTCGAGGTCTTCCTCAGCGCCAAGGCCAGCCTGGCGCGCCGCCTGGTGGCGTCAGGCCGCGCCGAGGGTCCTGGCCGGGTCTATGGGCAGGGCCGGCTTGTGCTCTTCGCCCGGAAGGGGTCGAGGGTGCGCCCCGCCGGCGGGTCCGCAGAGCTGATCCGGGCGCTCAAGGACGGCCGGATCCGGAGGATGGCCATCGCCAACCCGGACCATGCGCCCTATGGCCGGGCTGCCCGGGAAGCCCTGACGGCCCTCGGGGTCTGGACCCTGGCGGAGCCGCGCCTCGTCCTGGGAGACTCCGCCGCCCAGGCCGCGCGCTTCGCCCTCACCGGCGGCGCCGACGCCGGCCTCCTGCCCCTGTCCCTCGCCCTGGGGCCGGAGCTGGCGCGGGCCGGCGCCTACGGCCGGATCGATCCGACCCTTCACGCCCCCCTGGTCCAGACCGCTGTCGTGCTGCGCGGCGCCAGCCGGGAAGGTCGGGCCTTCTTCGACTTCCTGGCCTCACCCCCGGCCCGGGCCGTCCTGAGGGACTTCGGCCTGGCCCCTGAGGGAGACGTCTGACCCTTGGACGCCGTCGCCTTCGCCCTGTCCTTCAAG
Organism: Caulobacteraceae bacterium; assembly: GCA_947456005.1. Lineage (GTDB taxonomy): Bacteria > Pseudomonadota > Alphaproteobacteria > Caulobacterales > Caulobacteraceae > Phenylobacterium. The sequence goes on along the minus strand of CANGRP010000153.1, from coordinate 61 downwards.
CTGAGCCTGTGGACCGCCTGCCTGCTGGCGCCCATCGGCGTCCTGGTGGCCCGCACCCTGG
>CANGRP010000152.1 GCA_947456005.1 Caulobacteraceae bacterium | reverse complement strand
GTCAAGGCCCTGCTCAGCCGGGCCGAGGCCGGGTCCGGGGCGCCCGGCGAGGTGCTGGACGACGCCCTCCTGGTGGCGACGTGCGAGGGCGCGGTGCGCCTGCTGCGCCTCCAGCGCGAGGGCCGAGGGCCGCAGGACGCCGCCGACTTCCTGCGCGGCCTGCCCCTGCACTCCGGGACGAAGCTGGCCTGATGCCCCGCTACCGCCTGACCCTCGAGTACGACGGCGGCCCTTACAAGGGCTTCCAGGCCCAGGGCGACCTGCCCACGGTGCAGGGGGCGGTGGAGCGGGCGGTCCTGGCCTTCACGGGCGAGAGCGTGCGCCTTCAGGCCGCAGGGCGCACCGACACCGGGGTCCACGCCACAGGCCAGGTGGTGCACCTGGACCTCACCCGGGACTGGCCGGCCCAGACCGTTCGAAACGCCCTCAACGCCCACCTGGTGGACGAGGCGGTGGTGGTGCTGGACGCCGAAGTCGCGCCGGAGGGCTGGCACGCCCGCTTCTCCGCCACCGAGCGGCGCTACATCTACCGCATCCTCAACCGCCCGGCGCCGCCGGCGCTGGACCGGGGCCGGGTCTGGCACGTCAAGACGCCGCTGGACGCCGGGGCCATGCACGCCGCCGCCCAGGTCCTGGTGGGTCATCACGACTTCACCACCTTCCGCGACCTGGCCTGCCAGGCGAAGTCACCGGTCAAGACCCTGGACGTCGCCGAGGTCAGCCGCCAGGGCCAGGAGGTCTGGCTCAGCTTCGCCTCGCGCTCCTTCCTGCACCGCCAGGTCCGATCGATGACGGGGACCCTGGCCGAGGTCGGGATCGGGCGGTGGACAGCCCTGGACGTGAAGGCGGCCCTGGAGGCCCGGGACCGCCGGGCCTGTGGTCCCGTGGCGCCGGCCTCGGGCCTCAGCCTGACGGGCGTGTCCTACGCCGAAAGCGGGGCGGCGAAGTAGCGCTGGATCAGGGTCTCGTAGACGGCCTGGAGGCGGCGGATCTCCTCCACCGGCGCCCGCTCGTCCACGGCATGCATGGTGCGGCCCACCAGGCCCAGCTCCACCACCGGGCACAGGGCCCGGATGAAACGGGCGTCAGACGTACCCCCCGTGGTGGACAGGTCCGGCCTCTGTCCCGACACAGCCTCCACCGCGCCGGCCACCAGTTCGGTGAAGGGCCCCTGCTCGGTCAGGAAGGCCTCGCCGCTGATCGCCGGGGCCAGGGTAATGGTCCCGGGGAATCCCTCCGCCGCGCGGTCGGCCTCGGACCGGATCCAGGCGGCGAGATCCGCACCCCGGTGGGTGGGATTGAAACGGATGTTCAGCCGGGCCGTGGCGACGGCCGGGATCAGGTTGGTGGTGGGGTTCCCCACATCGACGGTGGTGACCTCCAGGTTGGAGGGCTGGAAGTCCGCATAGCCCTCATCCAGCACCCGGGCCTGCAGGGCCGCCAGCAGGCGGATCAGGACCGGCACGGGATTGGCCGCCCGGTGCGGATAGGCCACGTGCCCCTGGATCCCCTCCACCCGGACGCCGACATTGATCGAGCCCCGGCGGCCGATCTTGACCATGTCGCCAAAGCTCTCGGCGCTGGTCGGCTCGCCGACGATGCAGTGGTCGATGACCTCGCCCTCGGCGATCAGGGTCTCGACGACCCGCTTGGTGCCGTCGAGGGCCACGCCCTCCTCGTCCCCGGTGATCAGGAAGGACAGGGAGCCCTTCACCGCGCCCTCGGCCAGGGTCGAAGCGGCGGCGGCGGCGAAGGCGGCGATGGCGCTCTTCATGTCCACGGCGCCCCGGCCGATCAGCACCCCGTCGACGATGTCGGCGGCGAAGGCCTCGCGGCTCCAGGCGGCGGCGTCGCCCACCGGCACCACGTCGGTGTGGCCGGCGAAGCAGAGGTGGGGCCGGGCCGTCCCGATCCGGGCGTAGAGGTTCTCGATCTCGCCGAACCTCATCCGGCGGCAGGTGAAGCCCAGGCCCGCCAGGACCTGCTCGACCACGTCCATGGCCCCGGCGTCGGCGGGGGTGACGGACGGCCGGCGGATCAGCTCGCGGGTCAGCTCGACGGCGTCGATCCCGGCCATGGCCCTAGTCCCTCAGGAGTTCGTTGATGGAGGTCTTGGCCCGGGTGCGGGCGTCCACCGTCTTCATGATCACTGCGCAATAGGTCCCGGGCAGGCCCTCGTGCGGGCTCGGGCGGCTCCCGGACATGACCACCGAATAGGGCGGCACCTCGCCAGTGAAGACCTCCCCGGTCCGGCGGTCGATGATGGGGGTGGTGGAGGTCAGGTAGACGCCCATGGACAGGACGCTGCCCTCGCGCACGATCACGCCCTCGGCGACCTCGGAGCGGGCGCCGATGAAGCAGTTGTCCTCGATGATGGTCGGGTTGGCCTGCAGGGGCTCAAGCACCCCGCCGATCCCGGCGCCGCCAGACAGGTGCACGTTCTTGCCGATCTGGGCGCAGGATCCGACCGTGGCCCAGGTGTCGACCATGGTTCCCTCGTCGACGAAGGCGCCAATGTTCACGAAGGAGGGCATCAGCACCACGTTGCGGGCGATGAAGGCGCCCTTGCGCACCACGCAGCCGGGCACGGCGCGGAAGCCGGCGGCCTCGAAGCGGGCGGCCTCCCAGCCCTCGAACTTGGTGTCCACCTTGTCCCAGTAGGGGCCGGGGCCGGGGGCGTGGTGGACCCGGTTGGGGTTCAGGCGGAAGGACAGGAGGATGGCCTGCTTGACCCACTGGTGGGTCGTCCAGGCGCCGTCCTCGCCCCGGCTCGCCACCCGCAGGTCGCCGCTGTCGAGCTGGCGCAGGGTCTCGTCCACGGCGGTGCGCATGGGGCCGGTGGTGGCGGTGGAGACGCCGTCGCGGGCCTCCCAGGCGGCTTCGATCTCGATGCGGAGGTCAGCGTAGGTCAGGCTCATCAGGCGGTCTCCCGGAGGCGGGCGTGATTGAGGAAGGGGGTCAGGTGCGCGGTGCGGTGATGGACGAATGGCGCCTCGGAGGCGCTCGCCCGGGGCCCGACCAGCACGGTGGTCATGCCCAGGTCGTGGGCCGGCTTCAGGTTGCGCTCGGAGTCTTCGAAGAAGGCGGTGGCGGCGGGGTCCAGGCCATGGCCCTCGATCATCCGCAGGAAGCCCAGCGGGTCGGGCTTGGGCGCAAAGCCAAAGGAGTGGATGTGGAAGACCTCGTCGAACAGGTGAGTCAGGCCCAGGTGGTTCAGCACCCGCTCGGCGTGGAAGTCGTCGGCGTTGGTGAAGATCAGCCGCCGCCCGGGCAGGCGGGCGAGGGCGACCAGCAGTTCCGGGTCATGGGCCAGGGCGTCCAGGCTCAGGTCATGGAACAGGGCGTGGAAGTCCGCCGGCTCCACCCCGTGGTGTCGCATCAGCCCGCCCAGGGTCAGGCCGTGCTCGGCCAGGTACTTCTTCTGCAGGGCAAAGGCGGCGTCCCGCTCCAGCCCCGTCACCTTCATGACGAAGGCGGTCATGCGGCTCTCGACCTGGCGCATGAAGCCGGACTCCTCCGGGTAGAGGGTGTTGTCCAGGTCGAACAGCCAGGTGTCGATGTGGCTGAGGTCCGGGCTCATCGGGTGATCAGGGTTCCCGACCCGTGCTCGGTGAACAGCTCGACCAGCATGGCGTGGGCGCGCCGGCCGTCCAGGATGACCACGGCCTCGACCCCGGCCTCGACTGCGGCGATGGCCGTCTCGAGCTTGGGGATCATGCCGCCCGAGGCCACGCCCGAGGCGATGGCCGCCCGGGCCTCGTCCACGGACATCTGCCGGATCAGCTCACCGTCGGCGCCCAGGACGCCCGCCACGTCGGTCAGCAGCAGCATACGCTTGGCCGACAGCGCCCCGGCCAGGGCGCCGGCCACCGTGTCGGCGTTGATGTTGTAGGTCTGGCCGTCCTCGGAGACGCCAATGGGGGCGATGACCGGGATGTAGTCGTGCTCGGCCGAGATCAGGCCCTGGATCAGCTGGGGGTCGATCCGGGTCGGTTCGCCGACAAAGCCGAGGTCCACGACCTGCTCGATCTGGCTGTCCGGGTCCTTGCGGGTCCGGGTCGCCTTCTCCACCGTAATGAGGCGGGCGTCCTTGCCCGACAGGCCCACACCGCGCACGTCCGCCTCGGCGCCCGCCAGGGTGATCCAGTTGGCGATCTCCTTGTTGATGGCGCCCGACAGGACCATCTCGGCCACCTCCATGGTGGCCTGGTCGGTCACACGCAGGCCGTCCACGAAGGTCGACTTCACCCCGGCCTTGTCCAGCATGCGCGAGATCTGAGGGCCACCGCCATGCACCACCACCGGATGCAGGCCGAGCAGCTTGAGCAGGACGGCGTCGGCGGCGAACAGGCGCGCGGTCTCCTCCTGGCCCATGGCGTGGCCGCCGTACTTGATGACCACGGTCTCGCGGTCGTACTGCTGGATGAAGGGCAGGGCCTCAGCCAGGGTCCGGGCGGTCGCCCAGCCCTGTCCCTCGGCCGCAGAGTTCGTCGATGACGTCTCGCTCAAGTCCGGGACCTCCTGCACGCGTCGGGGTCCGATACCGGACACGGGCCCCTCTGTCACCCGCCCGCCGCGTCACGGGGTTGGAGCAGGGCCGGGCCGTGCTAGGAAGGCGCACCGCCCCCTCCGCCGGAGCCGCCCATGCGCCTGACCCCCTGCCTCGCCGCCGTCGCCCTTGTGGGCCTCGCCGCACTTCCCGCACAGGCGGGCGTCATCGCAGTCACCGCCGACCGGCTGATCGACGTGGCCACGGGCGCCCGCGTCGAGCGGCCCCAGGTCATCATCACCGACGGTCGGATCACCCAGGTCGGCCGACAGGGCGATGCGGTCCCGGCGGGCGCGGAGAGGCTCGACCTGCCGGGCGTGACCCTCACGCCGGGCCTGATCGACATGCATGTGCACATCACCTCCTCGCCCCTCTACGGTGGCTACAACAGCCTGCTCTTCACCGACACCTTCTGGACGGCCATCGGCGTCGCCCATGCGAAATCCACACTGGAGGCGGGTTTCACCACCATCCGCAATGTCGGCTCGGAGGGGTATGGCGACGTCGGCCTCAAGCAGGCGATCGACGAGGGTTTTGTTCCGGGCCCACGCATCGTGCCTGCGGCCTACGCCATCGGCGCCACGGGCGGACACTGCGACTCCACCTTCTTCCCCCCGTCCATGAACCAGCAGAGCCCGGCGGTCGTCGACAGCCCGGACGAGGCTCGGCGCATGGTCCGCCAGATGCGCAAGTACGGCGCCGAGGTGATCAAGATCTGCGCCACGGGCGGGGTCTTTTCCCGCGGGTCCTCCCCCGGCGCCCAGCAGATGACCCTGGCGGAGATGCAGGCCGTCGTGGAGGAGGCCCGGGCCGCCCGGATGAAGGTGGCCGCCCACGCCCATGGCGCCTCGGGCATCCGCCAGGCCCTCGAGGCCGGGGTCGACACCATCGAGCACGTCAGCCTGGTGGATGACGAGGGCATCCGCCTTGCGATCCGCAAGGGCGCCTGGTTCGCGATGGACATCTACAACACCGACTATACCCAGGCCGAGGGCGCCAAGAACGGCGTGCTGGAGGAAAACCTCCAGAAGGACCGGGACGTCGGCCTCATCCAGCGCCAGAACTTCCAGAAGGCCCTGAAGGCCGGCGTGAAGATGGTCTACGCCACGGACGCGGGGGTCTATCCGCACGGAGACAACGCCAAGCAGTTCGCCGTCATGGTCCAGTGGGGAGCCACGCCCCTCCAGGCCTTGCAGTCGGCCACGATCAACGCCGCCGAGGCCCTGGGGCAGGCCGGTCAGGTCGGCCAGATCAAGGTGGGCGCCTGGGGCGACCTGGTGGGGGTCAAGGGCGACCCCCTCTCGGACGTGAAGGTGCTGGAGGCGCCGGTCTTCGTGATGAAGGGCGGCGAGACGGTCCGCCGGCCCTAGCTCTGACCGATTGCAGGAGGCGTCCGCAAGAAGGCCGTTGACCCCCTCACCCGGCTTCGCCGGGAGCTCCCCCTTGGGGGAGCAATTGGGCGCTGTAATTCCTCCCCCAAGGGGGACTATTGCGAAATCCCCGGATCGTGATTCCCTGCTTTGGCGGCGGAGGATTTGCGATGTCAGTGAAGTCGACGGGACAGCTTGGGTTTGGCGAGATTGGCGCGGCCCGTCGGGGCGGAGTTCCGG
>CANGRP010000151.1 GCA_947456005.1 Caulobacteraceae bacterium | reverse complement strand
CTCGGCCCTGGCGGACATCGAGGCCCCCCTGCTGGCCCTTACGCGGACGCTGGAGGACCTGCTGGACCAGGGCGCCGAGACCCTGACCGGCGCCGAGCGCGGGCGGATAGAGGGGGTTCTACGAGGCCTGGACCGCCGGGCGCGCATGACCCTGCCCGCCTGGCGCGGCATGCTGTCGACCCTGGACGCCGAGGTCGCGGGCGACGATCCCGACTTCGTCGACTGGTTCGAGGGGGTGGTGATCAGCGGCCGGCTGGCCGACGCCGCCTTCCGTCGGCACTGGGTCGACCCCACCGAGCCCCTGGTGCGCACCGTGCTGGAGCCGGCGCATGGAGTCCTCGTGACCTCCGCCACCCTGACGGACAGCGCCGCAGAGGACCCCTTCGCCCTGGCCGAACTCCGGTCGGGGGGCCGCCGTCTGGCCTCGCCGCCCGCGCACCTGCGCCTCGCCTCGCCCTTCGACTACGCCGCCTGCGCCCGGGCCTTTGTCGTCACCGACGTCAGCAAGAACGACGCCCGGCAGGTGGGCGCGGCCATGCGCGAGCTCTTCCTGGCGGCGGGCGGCGGCGGGCTGGGCCTGTTTACCGCGATCCGCCGGCTCCGCGCCGTCCATGAGCAGATCGCCGCCCCCCTGGGGGACCGGGGACTGTCCCTCTACGCCCAGCACGTCGACCCCCTGGAGGTCGGCGCCCTCGTGGACATCTTCCGGGCCGAGGTCGACTCCTGCCTGCTGGGCACCGACGCCGTCCGCGACGGGGTCGACGTGCCGGGCCGCAGCCTGCGCCTGCTGGCCTTCGACCGGGCGCCCTGGCCCCGGCCGGACCTGCTGCACAAGGCGAGGCGGGCCCGCTTCGGGAACGGCTGGGACGACGCCATCACCCGGGGCCGCATCGCCCAGGCCTTCGGGCGCCTGATCCGTCGCCAGGATGACAGGGGCGTCTTCGTCATGCTGGACGCCGCCACGCCCACCCGTCTGTTCGGGGCCCTGCCGGAGGGGGTGGAGGTCCGCCGCCTGACCCTGGTGGAGGTGCTGGAGGCCACCCGCGACTTCCTGGCCGGCGGCTGAGCGCTGGACTCAGGCGCCGGGCCTGCCCATGCTGTCAGCCACGCGGGAGGACGCATGCTGAGACAGAAGGTGCTGGCGCTCTATCTGGCCAATTCGGCGTTGGATGCAGTCGTCGTCGGCTGGTCCCTGTGGGACGGGACAGGCGAGACCCGGCGCATGGCCGGCGACGAGGACGCCCCGCCCTATCCCACCGGCCTGCACGCCCTGCGCGATGGGTGGCGCCTGATCCAGGCCTCGCCCCTCCTGCCCCACGCCCGGGGCGAGGAGTTCGACCTCGCCTACCTCAAGTACGAGTTCCTGTTCGAGCAGATCGTGGAGACCCGCCCATGAACGACCTGCCCCTGCTGTCGGCCGAGACCATGGCCAGCTTCGCCGCCCGCGGCTTCCTGCGCTTCGACGGCGTCGTGCCGGAAGAGATCAACCGCCAGTTCCTGGAGGAGATGGGCGACATCGATCCGCCCCGCCCCGGCCAGAAGATGAGGCGCACCTACGGCGAGATGCTGGCGCGGGCCGGCGTGCCGCAGACCCCGGCGGGCGCGCCCCTGGCGCAGGCCTATCCCGACGGCTCGGCCCTGAAGCGCCTGCTCGACCTGCCCCTGGTGGCCGGCGCCATCCGCAGCCTGGTGGGCGAGGACCCGGTCTTCGACCACCACTTCCTGCACGTGACCTTCCCGCCCGCCTACCACGAGGCCAGCGGCGGCGAGAACGTCTCCCAGCACTACCACCAGGACTCCACCATCGACCCCCGGCGGGCCTTCGACATCCAGATCATGTACTATCCGCATACGGTGACCCGGGAGATGGGCGGCACCCGCTTCCTGCCGGGCAGCCACCTGCGCAAGGTGAGCGAGGCGGCCATCGCCCGCTACCAGAACATCCGCGGCCAGCAGCACATGGTCTGCGAGGGTGGGACCCTGCTCTTCCTGCATTCGGGCATCTGGCATGGCGGCGGTGTGAACGTCTCGGACCGCACCCGGACCATGTTCAAGGTGCGCATCAATCCGTCGCGCTCCCAGGTCCGCCAGTTCGACGTCTCGACCCTGAAGCCCCAGGAGACCCAGCGCCCGATCTTCTACCTCAAGGGTCCCCTGCCGCCCTCGGTGGAGCAGATCCTGATGACCCCCGAGCCTTGGCACGAGAACGACACCAGCCGGCTGGAGCTTCTGAACCGGGTGAAGCTGTGGCGCTACCTGACCGGCGACCCGGACTACGACGCCGACTACTGGGCGACCCGGCTCGAGACCCTGGCGGACGCCTGAGGGCCGCTATCAACAAGCAATAAACAGATATTCTATAGAAATAAATTCATCGTGTAAAAATTTGTTGTGCGCACATTATCAATAATAAACCAAATAAACATCTAAATGTGAAACATTATGGCCGAATAAAAGGAAATAAGTGCCTTTTTATTTGGTGATAACTTCGCCGGTATGTTATTCGGGTATTTCTTGACATCGACCTTGGTGCCTCGTTAATGGCACTCTCTTCCTTATTGCACCCAAACCTGCGGGCGAAACTGCAGAGTTGATCAACCGGTGGTGTGTCGCAGCTCAATGGTCTAGCCTGCGCTAGGAGAGCGTCGAAACATGCGAGCTACGGGGCAAGGAGGTAGTTGCAGTGCGGATTCTTGATAAGCCAGTTCCGATTAGCCGGATATTCCTAGACCTCAAGAACCCGCGCCACATTGAGCTTCAGACCGAAGCGGAGGCCATCGAATACCTCTGTGACAAAGAAGAAGTTTGGGCCTTGGCTCGCGATATCACCAAGATTGGGCTCAACCCTCTTGAGCGTATTGCACTAATTCCCATCAAGGGTCAAAAAAACGCTTACGTTATGGCCGAGGGGAACCGGCGCCTATGCGCGCTGAAGCTGCTGGCCGATCCCGATAGGGCACCTGCGAAATTTCGGAAGAGCTTTGCTTCACTGGCGAAACAGAGCATCGCTCCTCAGGAGTTCTACGCTGTCGAATTCTCCGACGATGAAGAAGTTCGTCCGTGGCTGGAGCGACTGCACAACGGTGCCTATGAAGGCCGCGGAAGACGCCAATGGAACGCAGAGCAATCGCAGCGCTATAGCGGCAGCAACAAGAACAAGGTGGCCCAAGGCTTCTTGGACTACGCAGTTGCGGAAGGATTGATCTCCGAGGAAGACCGTAAGGGTAAGCTGACCACCGTTCAGCGGTTCCTCGGCATAGACGTCTTTCGCGAGGCGATGGGCCTCGATCAATCAAACCCCGACGACCTAGCGCGCACACGCCCGAAGGCTGTGTTCGATGCCGTGGCGAAGCGCTTCATCCGCGACCTCCTCGACACCACAAGCGACCCTCGGCCGGTGACGTCCCGGATGAACAAGAAGGACATCGTCGCCTACTCCCGCCCTCTGGGGTCGATCCCTGGCGTCACCTCTGCCCGCATAGAAGCTGAGCCGCTATCCGCTGGTGGCAATGCGGCAAGCAGCAGGAAGGGCGGCAAGCGGACGTCCAAGCCCAGGAAGCCAGAGAAGGCAAGGCATGTCGAGTGCGCCGATGAAATTACCTCAGCGCTGAAGAGCTATGGCAACCACAAGCTTGAAGCACTCTATCATTCAATTTGCACTATTGAGCTTGAAGACCACACACCGCTCGTTTGTATCGGAGTATGGGCTTTTTTCGAGACGCTTACTGCCTGCGCCGGACGACCCAACAGTGTGGCATTCAGCTCCTTTTTGGATAACAATCGTCTAACCAAATACGGGTACGATCGCAACAGCCGCACCCCGATCCGCACTGCGCTTGATAACATCCAGAACTACGGCAACACTACGAAGCACGCCCCTGTGGCCGCCGCATTTAACGGCGACCAGTTGAACAATGATGTTCAGACCCTGAAGCTGGTGATTCTGAAGTGTATCGAAGAGGCAGCAGGAACGCGGTGATGATTGCCTGGCCAAGTAAGTCCCCGATTTCTAAAAATCATTGAAATATTAATAAGATAAGGGGTTAGGGCATGTCGCGTGGAGCCTCACCGCTACGTTATCCGGGTGGCAAGACGTCCATGCTCAATGTGGTTGCGACCACGCTTCGGTTGAACGGCCTAGACCGCGGCCACTACGCTGAACCCTATGCTGGCGGATGTGGCCTTGCGCTATCATTGCTCTACGGCGGCTTCGTCGCAGAGATTCATATCAACGACATCGACCCGGCACTTTGGTCGTTCTGGCATTGTGCCCTGAACGAGACAGACGCTCTAGTGGCGCTAGTGGAAGAGACGCCAGTGACAGTAGAGGAGTGGAGGCGGCAGCGGGCTGTCTTTCAGGCAATGGATCTGAACGACCCGTTAGCGTTGGGCTTCTCGGCCTTCTTCCTCAACCGAACGAACCGCTCGGGCGTCATCGGCAGCGGCGGAGTGATCGGCGGGCTCAACCAGACCGGCAACTATCTGATTGACTGTCGCTTCAACCGGGAAGACCTAAGCCGCCGCATTGAGCGTGTCGCGCGCTACGCCGACCGCATCCACCTGACGCGCCTCGACGCACTTGATTTCCTAGACCTCTGCAAGGCTAGCCTTCCCGGCAAATCGCTTTTGTTCGTAGACCCGCCGTACTTCAAGAAGGGTCCAGAGCTTTACACCAATTTCTACAAGGCGGACGACCACGCAAAGCTTGCTACCAAGGTGTTATCGGTTACTTCCCCATGGGTAGTCACCTATGACGATGTTGAGGAAATCCGGGGACTGTACCGCGACCGTCGCCGATTCAGATTCAGCATCAACTACTCGCTGAATGAGAAGCGGCAGGGTTCGGAGTTACTTGTGGTCTCCAAGGGTCTGCGCGTCCCCAGCGAAATCAAGGGCCAGCAGGTAGATAGACCCCAATCTCGAACCCAAGCGCTCTCACTTCGTCTTCCATCTTGAGATCCGCGGATTGCCATTACGTCTGAGTGTCTTCGCCCTCCACCGGGGATGTAGAACGCATACGAATATCCCTTACCCCTCGAAACGTAACGGGAACATGCTAGAACCCCGGCATGGCCGACGCCGCCGCGGATTCCCACCTCCTGCCCTCCCGATTCGCTGACTGGTTCGCGGCGCAGGGCTGGTCGCCGCGCGCCCACCAGCTGGAGATGGTCGCCCGGGCGCAGGCGGGCCGTGACGCCCTGCTGATCGCCCCGACGGGCGGCGGCAAGACCCTTGCCGGCTTCCTGCCCACCCTGGTGGAGCTGGAGGCCCGCCCCCGCAGCGAGCGGCGGGGGGTTCACACGCTCTACATCTCGCCCCTCAAGGCCCTGGCCGTGGACGTGGAGCGCAACCTCGCCCGGCCGATCCGGGAGATGGGGCTGGACATCACCGCCGAAAGCCGGACGGGCGACACCGGGATCGCCCGCCGCCAACGGCAGAAGGTCCTGCCCCCCGACATCCTCCTGACCACGCCCGAGCAGCTGGCCCTGTTCTGCGCCTGGGAAGGCTCGCGCCTCTATTTCGAGGACCTGGCCTGCGTGGTCATCGACGAGATTCACGCCCTTCACGCCTCCAAGCGGGGGGATCTGCTCGCCCTGGGCCTGGCGCGGCTGTCGGCCCTGGCGCCGGGCATGCGGCGCATCGGCCTGTCGGCGACCGTCGACGACCCGGACGTCATCCGCCGGTGGATGGGCTGCGGCGACCGGCCCGTGGACCTGGTCCGCGGCCCGCCCGGCGCCCCGCCGGAGGTGGATCTGTTGCTGTCCAACGGGCGCACGCCCTGGGCGGGGCACACGGCCCAGCACGCCATGGCCGAGGTCTACGATGCGATCAGAAAGGCGCGCACGGCCCTGGTTTTCGTCAACACCCGCTTCCAGGCCTAATTCGCCTTCCTGGAACTGTGGAAGCTGAACGAGGAGAACCTGCCCATCGCCCTGCACCACGGCAGCCTGGCGCCCGAGCAGAGGCGCAAGGTCGAGGCGGCCATGGCCCGGGGCGAGCTGAAGGCGGTGGTCTGCACCTCCACCCTGGACCTCGGCATCGACTGGGGCGACGTGGACCTGGTCATCCAGCTGGCCTCGCCCAAGGGCGCCAGCCGCATGGTGCAGAGGATCGGCCGGGCCAACCACCGCCTGGACGAGCCCAGCCGCGCCCTCTTCGTGCCCG
>CANGRP010000150.1 GCA_947456005.1 Caulobacteraceae bacterium | reverse complement strand
TCGTGTCGATCCAAAAGCTCCTCAAAACGCATCTGTCGTATGCCCTCGTCGATACGCGCCCGGTTCATCAATCGGCCCTCCACAGAGCCATTCGACAAACCGGACACTTCACGAGCTACAAAGCCCGGTCAGATCACGAGCTAGCCACACTTCTGATCGGGCGCCTTTTCGTGGGGACCGACGGCGACTAGACTGCCCGCATGGACGCCTCAGACAAGACCAACGGGCCGGACCTGGCTGTCATCCACTATGGTGACGGCGACTTCACTGTCGTTCGCCCCGGCCGCTTCGTCGTCTGCGCCGTCTCCGGGATGCGGATTCCGCTCGAAGCGCTCCGCTACTGGAGCGCCGTCCAGCAGGAGGCCTATGCCGGGCCGTCGGAGGCCCTCGCCCGGTGGCGTGGGCTGAACCCCTGACCCGGGGCCTCAACCGCCGCACCCTCCTGGGCGCCCTGACAGTCCCAGCAGCCCTCGCCGCCGCACCCGGCCAGGTGTACGCCGCCACCCCCGGCCCCGCCCTCCGCCTAGCTGGGAAGGCGCGACAGGGCGGAACCCTGATCGGCCGCACCTTTCCTGGCGCCGCGGTGTCCCTGGACGGAGTCGCCCTGGCCCGGGCCTCCGCCGGCGGGCTCTTCGTCGTCGGCCTGGACAGGGATTGTCCCGCGGAGATCGTTCTCAGCGTGTCCCGCAACGGCGAGCCGATCGACGAACGGCGGTTGGCTGTGGCCCCCGGGGACTTTGACATCCAACGCATAGACGGCCTGCCGTCCCAGCAGGTGCGGCCCCAGGGGGAAGCCCTGCTGGCGCGCATCGCCGCCGAGGGGGAACGCAAGGCCAGGGGCTGGGCGAGTGAAGTCGAGACAGAGGATTTCGCAGGCGGTTTCACGTCCCCTCTCCGCAAGTTCCGCCTCTCGGGCCGGTTCGGCGGGCAAAGGATCCTCAATGGCGAGCCCATGACGCCGCACTTTGGCGCCGACCTCGCAGCTCCGGAGGGAACACCCATACTTGCGCCGGCGCCCGGCCGGGTCTGCTTTGCCGAGACCGGCCTGCACTTCGAGGGCGGGCTGACCATGATCGATCACGGCCAGGGTCTCGTCACAGCCTACCTGCACCAGTCCGCCCTGCGGGTAAGGGAGGGAGACGCCGTGGTCCGCGGACAGGTCATCGGCGCCGTGGGTCGCGAGGGGCGGGCGACCGGTCCTCACCTTTGCTGGCGGATGAAGTGGCGCGACCGACGGCTGGACCCCATGCTGCTGCTGGGCGTCCGCGCACCCGCCTGACCACCCTTCAGTTCCGGCTCCTGCGATAGACCTCGTTGGGCCAGCGCTTGTGGACCCAGAACCATTCCTCGGGCCGGTCGCGGATCCGGTCCTCCATGAAGGCGTTCACGCGCCGCACCCCTGCGGCGATGTCGGCGTTACGGTCTCCGGTGTCCTCCAGCCGGATGTCGTCATGCACGATCACCCGGAAGCGCGCCTTGTGCACCCGCTGCACCGACATGGGCAAAAGGGGGATGCCGAACCGGAGGGCGAAGCTGGAAGGGCCCGGAGCCGTGTGGCAGTCGACCCCGAACAAGGGGGCCAGGACCCCGCCGTTGAACTTCTGATCATTCATGAGGGCCACGCACTCTCCGCGGGAAAGGGCGCGGATCAGCTCGCGGGCGCCGTCTCCCCCCTTGGGGGCGAAGAGTCGGACTCCATAGCGGAAACGGCTCTCACGGATGCGCGCATCCACGTGCGGGTTGTTGGTGGCGCGATAGGTGATCTGACAGGTAATCCCAGCGTGAATGATCACTGCGGGCATGATTTCCATCGAGGAAAAGTGTCCCGAAATGAACACGACGCTCTCTTTGCGATGGGTGATCGCCGCCAGCCTTTCGGCATTGACGACCTCTACTCGGGCGGGATCTGCGATGATCTTGTCGAGGATCGGGAACTCCGCCGCCCAACGCCCCAGGGCCCGCCATTGGGATTTCAGCAACGCCTCAACCTGCGCCTCCGGAAGGTCGGGAAAGGCGATTCGGATGTTGGTCTCCGCCACCCTGTGGGTGGAGGTCAGGGGCCCCAGGACCCCCGCAACGGCGGCGCCGAAGTCCGACACGGCGTCGATGGGAAAGAGCCGGGCGAGAAAGGTTACGGCGTCGAAGGCCAAGGCTTCGAGGCGCCAGACCAAATCCTGAAGCCGAGAGGGTCGAGCTGAGTCCGCCACACCCGACCATAGCGCGTCGGCTGCGCACCGCAATCCGAGGGCTGGCGCCCGGCTTGCGATGTGAAAGGGCAGAATCCCGATTCGGCACACTTTCACGGTGCGGATTCGGGGCGCAACTGGACTGGAGAGGCAGGATATGCCCAGCAATGCACGCGCACCGGACGGTGTGATCGACGCCCATATCGGCCGGAAAATCCGCCGCCGGCGTCGCCAGCTCGGACTGACCCAGCACCAACTCGCCATGGCCTGCGGCGTCAGGTTCCAGCAGATCCAGAAGTACGAAAGCGGGACCAACAGGATCGCAGCGTCGCGGCTCTGGAAGATCGCCCATGCCATGGAAACGCCGTTGCTCGACTTCTTCGAAGGCCTGCCCGAGGCTCCGGAGCCGGTCATGACCGATGCCGGCGCCTTACTTTCCTCGGCGCCTGAGGGTAGGCTGAGCCATGGTGAATCCTGATCTCATCCCCGAACTCGAATCCCTCCTCATGGACCTCAACAGGGTTTCTGCAGAGGTCATCCTGCCCCTCTTCCGGTCTGACCACGGACTGGAGGACAAGGGTGGGGAGGCGGGCTTTGACCCGGTCACCATGGCCGATCGTGGCGCTGAGGCCGCGATACGTCGACGGCTGGCGGAGGTCGTCCCCCATCATGGAGTCATCGGCGAAGAGTACGGCGAGGATCGGCCGGAACAGGAATTCGTCTGGGTCCTCGATCCGGTGGACGGGACCCGGGCCTTCATCGCCGGCCTGCCGGTCTGGACCACCCTGATCAGCCTGCGCTGGAGGGGCGAGCCTGTCCTGTCGTCGATCGGCCAGCCCTATCTTGGAGAGGTCTTCATCGGTTCGCCCGAGGGCTCGCGCCTGGTCCGGGGCGGCGAGAGCCGGCCACTGCGGGTGCGCCCCTGCTTCGGGCTTTCGGAGGCGACCATCGCCTCCACCGACCCCATCGGCTATTTCGGCGCGGACGAGAAGGCAGCCTGGGACCGGGTGCGCGCTGCAGCAAGACTGGCCCGGCTGGGCTGCGACGCCTACGCCTACGCCATGGTGGCGGCCGGGTCGATGGACCTGGTGCTGGAGTCCCGCGCCTGCAAATCATGGGACATAGAGGCTGCAGTACCCCTCCTGGCGGGCGCTGGCGGCGTCGCAACGGACTGGAACGGCATGCCCATCGGCCGCAATGGGGGCCAGCTCGTCGTCGTCGGCGACAGGGCCTGCCTCGAGGAAGCCCTGCCCCTCCTGAAGTCGGCGGCCGACTAGTCTCTCGGCGCCGCCCCGTCGGCGAGGGCGTCGAAACGTTCCCAGAACTGGTTCCGCAGGGGATCGGTCTCCATCAGGATCTCGTGCTCCGCGCCGTCCACGGTGACGAACTCGCCCCGGGGCAGGAGGGTGGCGATGGCCTTCTGGTCGGCGTTGCTGACCAGCTTGTCCCGTGAGGCCGAGACGATCACCACGGGCAGGTTCGCCTCCTTCAGGTTCTCGCCCTTCGCGAGCCAGGCGGTGGCGCGCAGGGCGAAGTCCAGCCAGCCCCAGGTCGGGGAGGACAGGGCGAGGTCCGGATTGGCCCTGAGGAGATCCTTGCCACGACGGTAGCGAACCGGATCGCCGGTCAGCACATTGCCCTCGAAGGGTTCGCCGGCGGGATCGCCGGGCGGTTGGGCCCAGTCACGGGCGCGGCCCGTCAGGAGGCGAAGGGCCACAAGGGCGCGGGCGAAGCGCGGAAGGCGCAGGCCCAGCATGGGGGCGCACAGGACCGCTCCGGCGAACCGCGGCGCCTGGCCCCGGGCAAGGGCCATGAGGGTCAGACATCCGCCCATGGAGTGGCCGATGGCGATCCAGGGCTTGGGAAGGCGGGCCTCGAAGGCGACCAGCAGGGCCCGGTAGTCAGCGAGGTAGGTCTCGGCCCCCAGGGCGTGGCCTTTCAGGCGATCCGGCAGGTCCCGATGGGAGAGGCCCTGGCCTCGCCATTCGTTCACCAGGACCACGAACCCCCGCTGCTGCAGGTCGCGCACCACCTCGAAGTACTTCTCTATGGCCTCGGTCCGGCCCGTCGACAGGACCACGGAGCCGCGCGGCCGGCCCTCCGGGCGAAAGAGGGCGGCGCGAAGGCGCGCCCCGCCCTCGCCGTCGAACCATTCCGCTCCGCCAAGAGGCGGGACGGGCGAATCGGGAAGCTCAGTCAGCGGCGCCGTGCGATCCATGTCAGGCCTCTCCTGTGCGGGCGGCGAGCAGGGCCTTGACCTGCGGCATCAGCGACATGGCCAGACCCATGTCGGAGACCTTCAGCCGGCCGGTGATGGCGGCGGTCATGGGATTAAGGTCACCCCGGGCCAGGGCCTGAAGGTCCTTGCGGCTTACGCTGATGACCAGGTCCGCCGGATCCTCCGCGTTGGTGACCGTCGCTCCCTCGACCCTGATGACCCCCTCGCCCCGCAGGTCGAGCCGGATCGAGCGGTCCAGTCCAGCCCCTCCGGACTGGAAGTGGGCCCGCACGCGGTCTGTCAGTTCCGTCAGTCCATCCATGAGCTCGCCTCTCCCTTGCCGTCTGCAATGCCGTCCCGGACCCGCCTTGTAAACGCCCCGTGCGGGTGGGGGCCGCCCCTTGAACCCCGCCCGGGGCCACCCATGTCTTCACCGAAGGCGCCGGATGTCTGGGCCTTCCGGGCAGTGCGAGGCTTCGGCGCGCACAGGTCCCGAACCTCAAAACGCAACCTTGCTTCGTCAAGAAGGATGTGAACGCACATGCGCACGATCGACTTTTCCCCCCTCTATCGCTCCGTCGTTGGCTTTGACCGCCTGGCCCAGCTCCTGGAGACCGCCTCGGTGGACCAGGCGACCGGCTACCCGCCCTACAACATCGAGCGGACCGACGAGAACGCCTACCGCATCGAGATCGCCGTCGCCGGCTTCCGGGCGGATGAACTGAACATCGAGGTTAAGGAGAACCTGCTCACGGTCCAGGGTCGCAAGGCGGCCAATGACGCCGAACGCCGGTTCCTCCATCGCGGCCTCGCCGAGCGCGACTTCGAACGCCGCTTCCAGCTGGCCGACTATGTGATCGTCACTGACGCCCGTCTCGCCGACGGCCTCCTCTCGATCGCCCTGCGGCGTGAGCTGCCGGAGGCCCTAAAGCCCCGGCGGATCGAGATCGCCGCTGGCTCGGCTCCCCTGATCGAGGGTCAGACGGCGGCGTGACGCCGCCGATCGGCTGACCCTGCACTGCGGGCGGCGTCCAAGGACGTCGCCCGTTTCGCATCATGGCGGGCGAGGTCAGCGCTGACGCTTCAGGCCGAAAGCGTCCCGGAAGGCCAGACTTGCACCCTCGAGGTCGGCGCCGGTCAGGTCGGCCTGGCGAACATCGGCGTCGTCTAGAACCGCGGACTTGAGGTCGGCGTCTGACAGGTCGGCGCGGCGCAAGTCAGCAGAGCTCAGGTCCGCCGGCAGCTGTCGCCCGCCGCCCAGGTTGAGCGGACCCAGGTTGGCGCCCTGCAGGATCGCGCCGGCCAGCAGGGCGCCTTTCAGACATGCCCCCCGCAGGTCCGCGCCCCGCAGGTCGCAGGCCCTCAGGTCAGCTCCCTCCAGACGAGCGCCCTGGAGCTGCGCGCCTTGCATGTTGAGTCCGTAGAACACCGCCTCCCGTGCCGAAAGGGCGCTGAGGATCTTGCCCTTCAGGCTTTTCAGGCCCCGGAGGTCCGCCCCGGCGAAGTCGCTGTGTCGACCGGACTTTCCGTTGGTTTCGCTCCAGAGCGAGTGATCGCGGACTTGATCGGCCAGGGAGGGTTCGCCTTCGCCCGGGTCTGCCGGTGGTTTGAGGAGGGCCCCGCGCAGATCAGCATCCACGGTTTCCCAGTACTGGGTTCGCGCGCCGAGCAGGACGGCCTTATGGAGATCGGCGCCTCTGAGCTTGGTCTGAGTCAGGTCTGCACCGGTCAGATCTGCAAAGGCCAGAATGCAGAGATCCATGTTGGCCCGGGTCAGCCGTGCATCCCTCAGAAGCGCCCCTGTCAGGTCGGCGCGCACACTACTCTGTCCGGCGCGCACGGAAC
>CANGRP010000149.1 GCA_947456005.1 Caulobacteraceae bacterium | reverse complement strand
GTTCCCGGCGGCGAGGGCGACCGCCCCGCCCGCCTCTACCGGCCCTCCCGGCCGTTGCCGGAGATTCCCATCCTCGTCTTCGCCCACATGGGCGGCGGGGTGATCGGCGACCTCGACACCACCGACGGATTCTGTGGTCGCCTGGCCGAGTCCCTTCGCGGGCCCGTCTTGTCCGTGGATTACCGTCTGGCCCCCGAGCACCGGTTCCCGGCGGGATACGAGGATGTCCTGGCGGCCTTCCGCTGGGCCCGCGACAACGCCGGGGCCCTGGGCGCGCCTGCGGGGCGGGCGGCCATCGGCGGAGACTCCATGGGCGGGCTGTTCGCCGCCGCCCTGGCCCAGGAGATGCGGCGGACCGGCGAGCCGGGACCCGACCTGCAGCTGCTGGTCTATCCTTGCGTGGACCTGGCCAGCGAGACCCCGTCCATGACGGCCCTCGCGGACGCCTTTCCCCTGGACCGGGCCACGATGGACTGGTTCGTTGGCCACTATCTCCCGCCCGGCGGAGATCCCGCCGATCCGCGCAATGCGCCGGGCCGCACCGAGGACCTGTCAGGCCTGGCCCCGGCGGTGATCGCCACCGCCGGCTTCGATCCCCTGGTCGACCAGGGCGAGGCCTACGCCCGCCGTCTCGCCGCCGCCGGCGTGCCGGTGGACTACCGACGCTATGACAGCCTGGTCCACGGCTTCACGGCCTTTGGCGGCGTGGTCCCGGAGGCCCGCCGGGCTTGCGCGGAGATCGCCGGCCTGGTCGCCGCCCGGCTGCCCCAACCCCTCCAGAAGGACTGAACCATGCGTGCGCTCGTCGTCGAGGAACTGGCTGCGGAGTACGCCGGCTGCCGGGTCAAGGACCTGCCCGATACGACCCCCGGGCCGGGAGAGGTGCTGGTCAAGGTCAGGGCCGGGGCGGTGAACTTCCCCGACCTCATGCAGACCCGGGGCGAGCACCAGCACAAGCCGCCCGTGCCCTTCACCCCGGGCATGGAGATGGCCGGAGACGTGGTCGCGGTGGGTGAGGGCGTCACCGACTGGAAGCCAGGCGACGCCGTGGCCGGGGGCTCGCGTACAGGCGCCTTCGCCGAATACGCCGTCAGCCCCGCCGGGGCCCTGCACCGCAAGCCCGAGGCCCTGACCTACGGCCAGGCCGCCGGCTACCAGGTCTGCTACCTGACCGCCTGGGTCGCCCTGGTCCGTCGGGCCCAGGTCCAGCCGGGCGAGTGGGTCCTCGTGCATGGCGCGGCCGGGGGCACAGGCCTGGCCGCCGTGGACCTGGCCCGTCACCTGGGCTGCCGGGTCATCGCCGCCTCGGCCTCCGACGCCAAGCTGGCGGTGATCGAGAAGGAATACGCCCCCGACGCGGTGGTGAACGTCACCAAGGGCTTCAAGGACCGGGTGAAGGAAATCACGGGGGGCCGCGGCGCGGACGTCATCTACGATCCCGTCGGCGGCGATGTCTTCGACGAGAGCGTGCGCTGCATCGCCTTCGACGGGCGCATCCTCTCCATCGGCTTCACCTCGGGCCGCTTGCCCGTGCTGCCGGTCAACTACGCCCTGATCAAGGGCTTCTCGGTCATGGGGGTCCGGGCCGGCGAGTACGGCCGGAAGTTCCCCGAGAAGGGCCGCGAGAACAATGAGGCCATCTGGAAGCTGGCCGCCGAGGGCGCCATGCGGCCCCGGGTCGACCGCGAGTTCCCCCTGCACGGCTGGCGCGAGGCCTTCGACACCCTGGCCGAGCGGACCGTGGTGGGGAAGACCATCATCCGGCCGGATCTCTGAGGCGCCTTCGCGGGGCCCTTCCGCCGCCCGGCATTGACAGGGGGGCGGGCATCCCCTATTCCCCGCGCCTCGTTTTCTCCCGGAGCTGGTCCCGTGAAGCGCACTTTTCAGCCCTCCCGTCTCGTGCGCGCGCGCCGTCACGGCTGGCGCGCCCGCATGGCCACCAAGAACGGCCGCAAGGTCGTCGCCCGCCGCCGGGCCAAGGGCCGCAAGCGCCTGACCGCCTGACGCGGCGACGCAGGCCATCCCCAGGGCCCTCCGGATGGAGGAACCCGCCTCCCTTCCAGGTCTCCGTCTCGAACGGCTCCGGACCCGTCCGGGCTTCCTCGCCGCAGCCAAGGGCCGTGCGTGCGCACGGGGCGCCGTTCTGATGCAGGTCCGCGATCGCGCTGACGGAGACGACCTCGTCCGGGTGGGCTTCACCGCCACCCGCCGGATTGGCGGGGCGGTTGTCCGCAACCGGGCCAAGCGCCGCCTCCGCGAGGCCGCCCGCCTGCTTGTGCCGGTGCTGGGACGCCCCGGATGCGACTATGTCCTGATCGCCCGGGGCGGGACGCCGACCCGTCCCTGGCCGCGTTTGCTTGACGACGTGAAAACCGCGCTGATAAGCCTCGCGACCGAGGGCGACCGCCCTGCCCGCGCGCCTGACCGCGCCCCCTCTTCAACAGACTGAGCGCGCGCCCGAATGCCCGACAACACGAACCGCAACACGATCCTCTTCGTCGTCCTCTCGATGGCCCTGCTGTTCGGCTACCAGGCCCTGGTGCTGGGCCCGCAGAACAAGCAGAGAGAGGCCGAGCTCAAGGCCCGTGAGACGGCCCAGGCGACCCAGCCGGCGAATGGCCCGGCCGCCGCAGGACCGGCCGGGACAGCCGGACCTGTCTTCGTCCCGAGGTCCGCCGCCATCGCCGGCGCGCCGCGGATCCAGGTGGACACCCCGGCCCTCCAGGGCTCGCTCTCCCTGCGTGGCGGACGCATCGACGACCTCTTCCTGAGGGACTACCGGACCGAGGTCGACGCCGCCTCGCCGCCGGTGGAGCTCCTCCGCCCTGAGGGTGTTCGCGACGCCTGGTTCGCCGAGTTCGGCTGGACCGGCGCCAACCTGCCCGGGCTGCCCACCTCCAGCGCCCAGTGGACCCTTGTCCAGGGCGACCGCCTGTCGCCTGGCCGCCCCGTCGTCCTGCGCTACGACGCCGGACAGGGCCTGGCCTTCACCCGGCGGATCGAGGTGGACGACAAGTTCATGTTCACGGTCACGGATACAGTGGCCAACAGCCTGTCCAATCCGGTCACCATCGCGCCCTACGCCACCGTGCAGCGCCGCGGGGCCCCCGCCGTTCCCGCCGCCAACGCCCACGAAGGTGCGGTGGGCGTCATGGACGGGGTCCTGGAGATGCTGAACTACAAGCAGCTCAAGAAGGATGGCGAGGAGGCCTTCTCCGCCACGGGCGGCTGGATGGGCATCACCGACAAGTACTGGCTGGCCGCCGTCATCCCCGAGCAGAAGGAGAAGGTGAACGCGGCCTACCGCAGCACCAACCTCTCCGGCGTGGACATCTACGAGGCCAACTTCGTGGCCCAGCCCCGGGTGGTCCAGCCCGGCGCCACCTACACCCATGTCAGCCGCCTGTTCGCAGGCGCGAAGACCGTTCCGGTTCTGCGCGCCTACGAGGAAACCCTCGGAATCCCGCGTTTCCAGGACGCCGTGGACTGGGGCCGGCTGTACTTCTTCACCAAGCCGATCTTCTGGCTTCTGGAGGTCTTCTACGGCTGGATGGGCAACTTCGGCCTCGCGATCCTGGCCCTGACCGTCGTGGTCCGCCTGCTGATGTTCTATCCGGCGAACCTGTCCTACGAATCCCTGACCAAGATGAAGAAGGTCCAGCCGCAGGTGGAGGAGCTCCGCGCCCGGCTGAAGGACGATCCGCAGAAGCAGCAGCAGGAGCTGATGCGGCTCTACCAGTCCGAGAAGATCAACCCGCTGATGGGCTGCTTGCCCATGCTGGCGACCATCCCCATCTTCCTGGCCCTCTTCAAGGTGCTCTCCGTGGCCATCGAGATGCGCCATGCGCCCTTCTATGGCTGGATCCAGGACCTCTCCTCCCGGGATCCGACGACCATTCTGAACCTGTTCGGCCTGATCCCCTGGGATCCGGCGACCGCGCCCTTCATCGGCGGTCTGCTGAATGGCCCCCTGCACATCGGCGTCTGGCCTCTGGCCTACGGCATCACCCAGTGGCTCTCGATGAAGATGAGCCCGCCGGCGCCGGACCCGATCCAGCAGAAGATCATGGAGCTGATGCCGGTGATCTTCACCTTCGTCATGGCCCCGTTCGCTGTCGGCCTGATGATCTACTACACGTGGAGCAACGTCCTCACGATCCTCCAGCAGTACGTCATCATGCGGAAGTACCAGGTGGAGAATCCCATCGACGACTTCATCGCCAAGATGCGGTCGCGGAAGGCCGTCGGGTGACCCCGGAGGGCGCGCCGGCGCCGGACGAGGGCGTCTTTTCGGACGAGGAGATCGAGGCCGCACGCGTGCTCTTCGCCCGCCCCGCCGTCTTCCTCATGGGCGCCGTCTCGGTGGAGGGCCTGCCGGCCCCGGACCTTCCCGAGGTGGCCTTCGCCGGCCGCTCCAACGTGGGCAAGTCGTCCCTGATCAACGGCCTGGTCGGCCAGAAGCACCTGGCCCGGGCGTCCAACGAGCCGGGGCGCACCCGGGAGGTGAACTTCTTTGTGGTCGACGACCGGCTGCGGCTGGTGGACCTGCCCGGCTACGGCTGGGCCCGGGCGGCCAAGGGCGAGGTCAAGAAGTTCCAGGCCCTGGGTCGCGACTACCTGCGCGGCCGGCCCAACCTTCGCCGGGCCTACCTGCTGATCGACGCCCGCCATGGCCTGAAGGATGTGGACGAGGAGCCCATGGCCGCCTTTGACCGGGCGGCGGTCTCCTACCAGGTGATCCTGACCAAGGCCGACAAGCTCAGGCCCGCCGAGGTCGAGGCCGTCCGCGCCCGCACCGAGGCGCAGGTCGCCAAGCGGCCGGCCGCCTTCCCGGGGGTGATCGCCACCTCCTCGGAAAAGGGAACCGGCCTGCCGGAACTGCGCGCCGCCATCGCCGAGGCCTGCGCCATCGGGGACTCGCCTGACGCAGCGTGAGGCCGCATAGACTGACCGCCTCAAGACCGATCCCGGGAGGCCGCCATGCTCGATACCTCAGCCCGCACGATCTTTGACGAGGATCTGAAGATCTTCCGGGAGCAGGTCCGCAAGGTCTACGCCCAGCACCTCGTCCCCAACCTCGACCGCTGGGAAGAGGAAGGCGTGGTGGACCGCGCCTTCTGGCTGGCCTGCGGCGACGCGGGCCTGCTCTGCCCGCAGGTCCCGGCGGAGTACGGCGGCCTGGACCTGGACTACCGCTACAACGCCGTCATCGGCGAGGAGCTGACCTATGCCGGCTCGACGGCGGGCATCACCCTGCAGTCAGACATCGTGGCCCCTTACCTCATCCACTATGCGAGCGAGGAACTGAAACAGGCCTGGCTGCCGAGGATGGTGTCGGGCGAGGCCATCGCGGCCATCGCCATGACCGAGCCGGGCGCCGGCTCTGACCTGCAGGGGGTGCGCACCACCGCCCGGCGGGATGGCGACGACTACGTGATCTCGGGGTCCAAGACCTACATCACCAACGGCCAGAGCGCCGACATCGTCGTCGTCGTGGCCAAGACCGACCCGGACAAGGGCGCCAAGGGCATCTCCCTGATCCTGGTGGAGGCCACCCGCGAGGGTTTCCGGCGCGGCCGCAACCTGGACAAGATCGGCCAGAACTCCGCCGACACCTCCGAGCTCTTCTTCGAGGATGTCCGGGTCCCTGTCGGCAACCTGCTGGGGCAGGAGAACCAGGGCTTCGTCTACCTGATGACCCAGCTGCCGCAGGAGCGGCTGCAGATCGCCATCTCGGGCCAGGCCGGCGCCCAGCGCGCCTTCGACGAGGCGGTGAAGTTCACCAAGGACCGCAAGGCCTTCCGCCAGACCGTCTTCGACTTCCAGAACACCCGCTTCACCCTGGCCAACCTGAAGGCCAAGCTGCAGGCGGGGTGGGCGCACCTGGACTGGTGTACGGCCCGGCACCTGCAGGGCGAACTGACCGCCGCCGAGGCTTCGGCCGCCAAGCTCTTCCACACCGAGCTGCAGTGGGAGGTGTGCGACGCCGCCCTGCAGCTGCACGGCGGCGCGGGCTACATGAACGAGTACCCCATCGCCCGCCTGTGGCGCGACGCCCGGGTGCAGCGCATCTACGGGGGCACCTCCGAGATCATGAAGGAGGTCGTGGCCCGGTCGCTCTGACCCGGCTGCGGGGCCGGCGACGGCGCCTCTGGAGACCCCCTCCGTCCCGGGACTGGCGTCCCGGTCCACCTCCCCCTTGGGGACCTCTGCGCTACGCGCCGTCCTGTGCCTTGAGGTGCATTGAGGCGAGGTTTTCTGGCCCTGCCGGGGTGTTTTGAGGGGTTTCGG
>CANGRP010000148.1 GCA_947456005.1 Caulobacteraceae bacterium | reverse complement strand
TCCTGCCCGGCATGACGGCGAACGCCGATATCATCCTCCAGCGCCGCGACGGTGTGCTCAAGGTCCCGGTCGCCGCCCTGCGGTGGGTCCCGCCAGCCCAGGTCCAGGCCGCACCCCGCGGCCCGCCGGGCACGCCGATCCGCAATGACTCCGGTCCTGGATATCCTGGCTCGGGCGCCGCCCAGAAGGTGGTTGGCCAGCTGGGCCTCGACCCCGGTCAGAGAAGGGCCTGGTCGGAAATCCAGGCCGAGCTTCGGGTGCAGGCGACGGCCGCCGGCGCACCGGGCGGCGAGGCCGGACGCAAGGCGGTGGCGCGGGTCATCGATACGGGCCTGACCCAGTTGGAGGCCTGGCTTGATGACCGTCAAAAGGCGCGCCTGAAGGTGCTCCGGCCTCTCGCCTTCGATGTGGGCCCGGATCCGTCGGGCTTTGTCGCCGGCTCGGTCTACCGCCTGACGCCGGAGGGACCTCAGCCTGTGGTGATCCAGGTTGGACCGACCGACGGCGCCATGACCGAGGTGCGTGGCCCCCTCAAGGCTGGCGAGACCCTCATCGTGGGCGGCGGCCCCAAGCCAAAGATGCGCGTCGGAGGGGGCTGACCGGCCATGGGCGAGGCCGCGATGATCCAGATCGAGGATCTGACCAAGACCTACGTCATGGGGGAAGAAACCGTCACTGCGCTCGACGGCGTCAGCCTGACCATCGGCCGCGGCGAGAGCATCGCGATCATCGGGCCTTCCGGATCGGGCAAGTCGACGTTGATGAACATTCTCGGCGGGCTCGACCGGCCCAGCCGGGGTCGATACCGGTTCGAGGGCGAGGAGGTGGCGCGCTTCTCGGACGACCAGCTGGCGGACTTCCGGAACCGCCGGATCGGCTTCGTCTTCCAGTCCTTCCAGCTGCTTCCCCGACTTTCCGCCCTGCAGAATGTCGAGCTGCCGATGGTCTATGCCGGCGCAGCGCCCCGGGCCCGGAGGGAACGCGCCGCAGAGCTTCTCGAAAGGGTGGGCCTGGGATCACGCATGGGACATCGTCCCAACCAGCTCTCGGGCGGCCAGCAGCAGCGCGTGGCCATTGCCCGTTCGCTGGCGAACCAGCCCGACCTGCTGCTGGCCGATGAGCCCACCGGCGCCCTGGACAGCGCCACGGGGATCGAGGTCCTGGGCCTCTTCCAGAAACTCAACGCCGAGGGGTTGACGGTCGTCCTCGTCACCCATGACCGGGGCGTCGCCGACGCCGCCCGCCGGCGCATCGCCTTCCGGGACGGGCGCGTGACCGAGGACATGCGATCATGAGCGGCGCCTCCCCCACCGAGATCGTCCGCTTCGCCGCCGGCGCCATCATCGCCCATCCCCTCCGTTCAGGCCTGACCTCCCTGGGGGTGGTCATCGGCGTCGCTGCGGTGGTGATGATGACCTCCATCGGCCTGGGCGCGCAGAAGCGGGTGACGGACACCATCTCCGGCCTCGGCTCGAACCTGATCATCGTCACACCCCTCCAGCCCCGCACCGCGGGCGGCGTCATGGGCGGGGCGGGATCGGGCCAGAGCCTCTCGGACGCCGACACCGAGGCCATCCAGCGCCAGGTCGAAGGGGCGGCGGCGGTGGCGCCCTCGGTCACCGGCATGGCCCAGGTCACGGCGGACGGCGCCAACTGGAACACATCGATCGTCGGCGTGACCCCCGATTACCTCGAGGCCCGTGACCTGACCATCGCCTCTGGGCGCATGTTCGACGACAGGGACGCCCGGCAGGGCCGCAAGGTGGCCGTCCTTGGCCCTACAGTGGTCACCCAGCTTTGGGGCGAGGCTGACCCCATCGGCAAGAGGATCCGGATCCGGGGGGCGCCCTTCGAGGTGATCGGCGTCCTTGGCTCCAAGGGCCAGTCCAGCTTCGGAAGGGACCAGGACGACCTCATCCTGTCGCCCCTGGAGACCGTACGCTCGCGGATCATCGGCCGCCGCATCAAGGCCGACAGCGTCCAGACCATCTATGTCAAGGCGGTCTCGGAGGACGAACTGGGGACCGTGCAGGAAGAGATCGACTCGGTCCTGCGCACCGAGCACAAGATCGGGCCCGGCGAGGACGACGACTTCCAGACCCAGAACCTCGCCTCGATCCTCGAGGCCTCCCGGGCGGCCATCGGGGCCTTCACTGTCCTGCTGGCGGCCATCGCAGCGGTGTCCCTGGTCGTCGGCGGGGTCGGGATCATGAACATCATGCTGGTCGCCGTGACCGAGCGCACCCGTGAGATCGGCCTGCGAATGGCCCTGGGCGCCCGCCGGCGCGACGTCCTGACCCAGTTCGCCCTGGAGTCCGTCGCCCTGTCCCTCGTCGGGGGGCTGATCGGACTGGGGATCGGCCTCCTCGGCGCCGCGGGGATCGCCGCCATCGCCGACTGGCCCTTTGCCCTCCCTGTCTGGGCCATTCCCGTCGCCCTCAGCTTCTCGAGTCTGGTCGGACTGGTCTTTGGCGCCTATCCTGCCTGGCGCGCCGCCCGCCTCGATCCCATCGAGGCCCTCAGGCGCGAGTAGCCCCGGATCCGCACGTGAAGCTCCCTGTCCTCCTCGCCCTGGCCTGCTCCCTCGCCATCCTCGGCTGCCAGCCCCAGGTCAGCCGACCGGCCTGCCCGCCCGGAAAGACCTGCCTGGCCTGGGGCAACAACACCGAGGCCGGATCCCTGGATCCCCAGAAGGCGACCCTGGTGGATGAGTTCGCCATCATCGGCGACCTCTTCACCGGCCTCTTCACCGACAGCCCGGAAGCCTCGCCGATCCCGGCCCTGGCCCAGAGCTACACGGTCTCGCCCGACGGCCTGACCTGGACCTTCCGCCTCAGGCCCTCGACCTGGAGCGACGGGCGACCTGTCACGGCGAACGACTTCGTCTTCGCCTACAGGCGCATCCTCGATCCGGCGACGGCGTCCAGCTACGCCTACCTGCTCTATCTCATCCGCAGCGGGCAGGCGGTGAACGAGGGCAAGGCCGGCCCCGAGACGCTGGGGGTGAGGGCCCTCGACGATCTGACCTTGGAACTCACCCTTGAGCATCCTGCGCCCTACCTTCCGGCCCTCCTCAAGCATCAGAGCTTCTTCCCGGTCCCCGCCCACACGGTGAAGGCGCATGGCGACGCCTGGACCCGGCCTGAGAACTTCGTGGGGAACGGGGCCTTCCAGCTGGTGGACTGGAAGCTGGGCGACCACATCCGCGTGGTGAAGAACCCGGCGTTCTACGACGCACCTTCCGTCTGCGTGGACCAGATCCACTATTTCCCGACGCCGGACTCGGTCATGGCCGAGCGCCGGGTCGCCCGCGGCGAGCTTGACCTGAACACCAACTTCCAGTCCAGCCGGGTCCAGCGGCTCCGGGAAACTCTGCCGGGCTATGTCCGGGCCTCTCCGGCCCTGGCCACCTTCTACATCGCCCTCAATGTTCCCGGCGTGCCGGCCTTCCAGGACATCCGGGTGAGGCGCGCCCTGTCCATGGGCGTCGACCGCGAATTCATCACCGACAAGCTGATGCGGGCCGGGCAGAAGCCCGCATACAGTTTTGTGCCGCCGGCGACTGCGGGCCATGGCGAGGGGGTGCGCCTGCAATGGGCGGACATGCCGTTCGCGGAGCGCCAGGTTCTCGCCCGCAAGCTGCTGGCCGAGGCCGGCTATGGACCGCAGAGGCCGCTTTCGGTCGAGATCAAGACCGGCAACACCCCTGACACCCTGCTGATCTCCCAGGCCGTCGCGGCGGACTGGACCGCCCTGGGCCTCAAGGTCACGACGGTCCAGAATGAGGGCCAGATCGCCTTTGCGGCCTACCGGCAGAAGGACTTCCAGGCCGGCATGTTGAGCTGGTTCGCCGACTTCAATGACCCCTTGACCTTCCTTGGCCTGTTCCGGTCAGACACCGGCCAGCAGAACTACTCCGGCTACGTCAATCCCCGGTACGACGCCCTGCTGGACCGGGCCGACCGCGAACCCGACGCCGACAGGCGGGCCCGGATCCTGGCTGAGGCCGAACAGCTGATGCTCGACGAGGAAGGGATCATTCCGGTCTCTCAGGTGGTCAGCCGCGCCCTGGTTTCGCCCCGGATCACGGGCTGGACCGACAATGTCGAGAACTTCCACCGCGCCCGCTGGGTCTGCGTGAAGCCGGCCGCCGCCGGGTGACGCCCGGTCAGCATTGACAGGCGGCCCCGTGGTCGCCTTGCTGGCCCAAACCGGCGCGAGGGAGGGCGCAACCATGGACTTCAACCTGGAAGGCAAGGTGGTGCTGATCACCGGCGGGTCGCGAGGCCTCGGACGCGCCATGGCCCAGGCCTTCGCCGAGGCCGGCGCCAACCTCGCCATCGTCTCACGCAAGCTGCCGGCCTGCGAGGAAACCGCCGCGGAACTCGCGAAGCTGGGGGTCGAGACCTTCGCCCACCGCTGCCACGTGGGCAACTGGGATGAGATCGAACCCATGGTGGACGCGGTCTACCAGCGCTTCGGCCGGATCGATGTGCTCATCAACAATGCGGGCATGTCGCCCCTCTATCCCTCCCTGGAGGAAGTGACCGAGGACAATTTCGACAAGGTGATCGGGGTCAACTTCAAAGGCCCATTCCGCCTCTCCGCCCTGGTGGGAGCGAGGATGCACCGGGGCGATGGCGGTTCGATCATCAACATCTCCAGCATCGCCTCGCTGGAGGCTTCGCCCTACGCCCTGCCCTACGCCGGGGCCAAGGCGGCGCTGAACGTTCTGACCACGGGCTTCGCCGCCGCCTACAGCCCGAACGTGCGGGTCAACACCATCTGCGTGGGGCCCTTCGCCACCGACGTGGCTGAACACTGGGCCGACCCGCCCGACCACGACAATCCCGGCTGGACCAAGGGCGGCATGCGGGTCGGACTGCCGAAGGAGATGGTCCCCGCCGCCCTCTGGCTCGCCAGTGAGACGTCCAGCTTCACCAACGGCGCCCTGATCCGCATCGATGGCGGGCCGGTCCGCGCCCGCCTCCGCCCCTGATCCCGAAAGGCCACTCAACCATGCCCAGCTTCGAGACGATCCTCTATTCGGTCGAGGACCACATCGCGACCATCACCCTGCACCGGCCCGAGCGGATGAACGCCTGGACCCTGCAGATGTGCAACGACCTGCAGGCCGCCTTCGACCTGACCGATGCCGACGACGACGTCCGGGCCGTCATCGTGACCGGCTCCGGCCGGGCCTTCTGCGCCGGGGCCGACCTTTCCGGCGGCAGCCAGACCTTCGGCGCCGCCAAGCCGGACAAGGACACGCCCGTGCGGCGTGACACGGCGGGGCTTGTCACCCTGCGGATCTTCGACAGCCTGAAGCCAGTGATCGGCGCCATCAACGGCGCGGCGGTGGGCGTAGGCGTGACCATGATCCTGCCCATGGACGTCCGGATCGCCTCGACAGACGCCCGGTTCGGCCTGGTGTTCAATCGGCGCGGGATCATCATGGAAGGCGCCTCGTCCTTCTTCCTGCCGCGCCTGGTGGGCATGCCGGCGACACTGGACTGGATCTACTCGGGGCGGGTCTTCCCGGCCTCGGAGGCCCTTGAGAAGGGCCTGGTGAGCGCCCTGCACCCGCCGGAGTCGCTGATGGACGCCGCCCGCGCCCTGGCCCACGAGTACGCGGACAACACCGCGCCGGTCTCCAGCGCCCTCACCCGGCAGCTCTGCTGGCGCATGCTCGGCGCGAGCCACCCCATGGAGGCGCACAGGGCCGAGAGCCGCGCCCTGATGGCCCGCGGCGGTTCCGAAGATGCGGTGGAGGGCGTGAAGAGCTTCTTCGAGAAGCGGCCGGCCAACTTCACCGACCGCGTCTCCAGCCTCCCGGATGTCTTCCCCGACTGGGTCGACCCCGAGTTCTGATCACTCGAAGCCGGCGCCGGCCTTGGTGCGGATGTTCAGCTGTCCCGCCAGGCCGGCCTTCCGGTGGTGGTCGATCCTGCCCATGTCCTCGGACATGGCCATCTCGCGAAAGGCGGCCAAGGACGGGTATTCGGCCAGGGCGACGGCGTCCCAGAGGTCCTCGACCTCGCCGATCATGAGGCTCGTGACCTGGCCGGAGTAACGGATTCGCCCGCCCAGGGCCTGGACCAGCTTCGCCACACCCTCTCCATAGAGGGCGTAAGCCTCGGCGCCGGTCAGGTGGCTGTTGGAGCCGTCCTCGTACTCGGCCTTCGGCTTGAACTTCAGCAGGTTGACCATGACGAAGGGTCCGTCCTCCTCGGCGGAGAAGAAGGCCATGGCTTGTTCAGGGGGCGGATAGACGGCGTTCTCGACCTTCATTTCAGGGCTCCGTTC
>CANGRP010000147.1 GCA_947456005.1 Caulobacteraceae bacterium | reverse complement strand
CCGACGGGGCTTCGCCCGCCGAGGCGGCCGCCGCCGAGCTGGCCTCCGCCGAGGGTGAGGACGGCCGCAAGGCCCTGGTGCGGCGCCTCGCCGCCGACGTGATCCGGCAAGCCCGGGAAGGGGTGGGTTCATGAGCACTGTTCGCGACTGGGCTGCGCCCAATCCCGTCACCGAGAACCGCTCCGGCCTGATCGGCCGGCCCGTCGATCGCTATGAGGGACGCCTCAAGGTCACCGGGACGGCGCCCTACGCCTTCGAGGTGGAGACCCCCGCCCCGCCCCTCTTCGGCCACATCGTGTCCTCGACCCTGGCCCGGGGCCGCATCGCCTCTGTCGACATCTCGGCGGCCGAGGCTGCGCCGGGCGTCGTCCGGATCTGGACCCACCTCAACGTCCCGGCCCAGGCGGCTCGCGGAACCCGGCTCAATCCGCGTAGCCAGAGGGCGTCCAATCCAGCCCTGGAATCGGACCGGGTCGAGCACTACGGCCAGTCCGTCGCCTTCGTCCTCGCCGACACGCCCGAGAACGCCCGCGCCGCCGGCGGCCTCGTGCGGATCACCTACGAAGCTGAGCCCGCCGACCTCGACTTCCTGTCCAGCCTGGACCAGGCCGGGCCCGCTCCCGGCGAGGAGGACGCCCGCGTGGGCGACTTCGAGGCAGGCTACTCGGCCTCGGAGGTCACGGTCGACGCCACCTGGTTCAGCCCCCTCCAGAACCACGCCCAGATGGAGCCCTGCGCCACCACCGCCTGGTGGGAGGGGGACAGGGTGGTGGTCCATACCTCCATCCAGATGGTGAAGGGGGGGCAGCACGCCCTGGCCGAGACCCTGGGTATCCCCTCCGACCGGGTCCGCCTCTTCACGCGCTACATCGGCGGAGGCTTTGGTGGAAAGGGCCAGTCCTATGACGACCTGACCCTGGCGGCCCTGGGCGCCCGCGAGACCGGCCGGCCGGTCCGTGTCGCCTACACCCGCCAGCAGATGTTCCAGGCCACCATCCACCGGCCCGCCGTCCAGATGCGGGTCCGGCTGGGCGCTGACCGGTCGGGGCGGCTGAACGCCATGGCCCTGGAGGCGGTGACCCACTGCGCCCGCAACGCCCCCTTCGTGGAGCACGCCGCCAACTTCGCCCGTAACCTCTACGCCGCGCCGAATCGTCTGACGGGTCACCGGCTGGTCCGTCTCGACATCCCCCACGCCGGCGCGATGCGGGCGCCCGGCGAGGCGCCAGGCATGCTCTCGCTCGAGTGCGCCATGGACGAGCTGGCCGAGAGCCTGGGCCTCGACCCCATCGAGCTCCGGATCCGCAACGAGCCCGAGGTTGACCCGGACAACGCCAAGCCCTTCTCCGTTCGCCAACTGGTGCGCTGCATGCAGGAAGGCGCCCAGCAGTTCGGTTGGGATCGCCGCAACCCAGCCCCGGGCGCCGTCCGGGAGGGCCGCTGGTATGTCGGCATGGGCATGGCCACGGCGATCCGCGGCAACTTCCTGCTGCCCGCCAAGGCCGGGCTGCGCTTCACCGGCGACGGCGTCGCGACCCTCACACAGGGCATGACGGACATCGGCACCGGCACCTACACTATCCTGGCCCAGATCACGGGCGAGACCCTGGGGCTCACCCTCGACCAGGTGCGCGTGGAGCTGGGGGATTCCGACATGCCGCCTGCACCCGGATCGGGCGGCCAGTTCGGCGCCGCCACGGCGGGCTCCGCGGCCTACGAGACGGGCATGGTCATGCGCCGCCGCCTCGCCGAGCTGGCGGCAGGCGACCCGCGCTCCCCCCTGTTTGGTGAGGATCCGACCCTGATGGACTTCGCCAACGGCAACATCTTCCTGGGCAACCGCAGCGAGAGCCTGGCCGCCCTGGCGGCCCGCGCCGGTCCCGAGGGGGTCTATGTCGAAGGCGGCATCTCTCCCGCTGCGGACGCCCGCGACTGGTCCCAGCACACCTACGGCGCTCAGTTCGCAGAGGTGGGCGTCGACTCCGTCACCGGCGAGGTGCGCCTGCGCCGCATGTTCGGGGTCTTCGCCGCCGGCCGCATCCTCAACGCCAAGCTGGCCAAGAGCCAGATCACCGGCGGCATGATCTGGGGCGTCGGCGCAGCCCTGACGGAGTCCAACCCGGTCGATCCGCGCTACGGCTCCTTCCTGCACCAGGACCTGGGGGGCTACCTGGCCCCCGTCCACGCCGATATCGTCAACCTCGACGCCGTCCTGCTGGACGAGGCCGACGACAAGGCCAACCCCATGGGCATCAAGGGCGTGGGCGAGCTGGGCATCTGCGGCGCCGGGGCGGCCATCGCCAACGCGGTCTACAACGCCTGCGGCGTCCGGCTGAGGGACTATCCCCTGACCCCGGACAAGGTGCTGGCCGCCCTGGAGGCCAAGGGCCTCTGAGGCGCTGCGCCTGGAGGGTCAGGCGGTCTCGGCGGCCTCCAGGGGCGGCGAGATCTTCAGGGCGGTGATGCGGTTGCGCACCCGCTTGACCACCTGGAAACGGTGGCCGTGGAAGATGAAGGCCTGGCCGATCCGGGGGATGGCCTGGGCCTCGTGGATCACCAGCCCGGCGACGGTGACGGCCGGTTCGTCCGGCAGGCTCCAGTCCATGGCGCGGTTCAGGTCGCGGACCGCCACGGACCCCGACACGGACACCGACCCGTCCGGCTGCCGGCGCAGGCCCTCGACGGCGTTGTCGTACTCGTCCTCGATCTCGCCGACGATCTCCTCGAGGATATCCTCCAGGGTCACCAGTCCCTGCAGGGCCCCATACTCGTCCACGACCAGGGCGAAGTGGTTCCTCTGCTTCAGGAAGGCGTTCAGCTGGTCCTTGAGGTTGGTGGTGTCCGGGATGAACCAGGGCTCACGGCGGATCTTGTCGACCGAGACCTTCGACATGTCGCCGTCGGCTTCTGAAATGGCCAGCAGCAGGTCCTTGGCGTGCAGGATGCCGATGATGTTCTCGGGATTACCGCGCCAGAGAGGGATTCGGGTGTGGTCGCTCTTCAGGACGTTGGCGACCACCTCCCGGACCGGCAGGTCGGCGTCGACCATGGAGATGGACATCCGGTGCACCATGACCTGGCTGACATCCATGTCCGACAGGTCCAGCACCCCGCCCAGCATCCGCCGGTCGCGGGCCTCCACCAGGCCCTCGGAGTGGTGGTACTCCACCGCGCCGCGGATCTCCTCGTGCGCCGCCAGCACGTCCATCTCCATGCCCAGCTTGACGCCGAACAGGCCGAGGGTGCGCCGGACGATCCACTGGATGGCCCAGATCATGGGGCCGAAGACCTTCACCACGATCAGGGTGGGCGCCGACAGGAAGCGGGCGACGTCGTCAGAGCGCAGGATGGCCAGGGTCTTGGGCAGGACCTCGGCGAAGACCAGGACCAGGACGGTCATGATCGCCGTGGCCACGGCCACGCCCAGGGCGCCGGGTATGGCCCGGGTCACGAACTCGGTGGTCACCGCCGAGGCGAGGATGTTGATCAGGTTGTTGCCCAGCAGGACCGCCCCGATCATCGTCTCCTGATCTGAGATCAGGCGGTTCACCCGGCCGGCGGCGCGGTCGCCCTCGCGCTCCAGCTGGTGCATCCGGGTGCGGCTGGCGCCCGTCAGCGCCGTCTCCGCCGCCGAGAAGAGGGCGGAGATGGCCAGCAGGCCGAAGATCACCGGGGTCAGGACCAGGAAGATACCCAACATCAGACGGCGCCTTCGGAGACCAGGAAGGCGCGCATCCGGCCGGCGTCCACATCACGCGCCACGAAGGCCTCGCCCGCGCGCCGGGCCAGGATGAAGGTCAGACGGCCGCCCTCGGCCTTCTTGTCCTGGGCCATGTGGCGCAGGAGGTCATCGGCGGCGAACCGTCGGCCGCCGAGGTCGGAGAGCCGGGCGGGCAGTCCCGCGGCGGCGACGGCGTTCACCGCCCTCACGGCGTCCTGAGCTTCGCAGAGCCCTTCGGCGGCCGAATAGCGGAAGGCCATGGCCGAACCGAGGCCCACCGCCTCGCCGTGCAGCAGGGCCTCGCCATAGCCCGTCTCGGCCTCGAGAGCGTGGGCGAAGGTGTGGCCGAGGTTCAGCAGGGCCCTGCGCCCGGCCTCGCGCTCGTCGGCGATCACGATCTCCGCCTTCATCTCCACCGAGCGCTCCACGGCGCGGGCGAGCGCGCCTGGCTCCCGCGCCAGGACCGCTGCGCCGTTGGCCTCCAGCCAGGCGAAGAAGCCGGGGTCGCCCAGCAGGCCGTATTTCAGCACCTCTGCGTAGCCGGCCCGCATCTCGCGGTCGGGCAGGCTGCCCAGCACGTCCAGGTCCGCCAGGACCAGGCGGGGCTGGTGAAAGGCGCCCACCAGGTTCTTGCCCCGCGGGGTGTCGATGGCCGTCTTGCCCCCCACCGAGGAGTCCACCTGGGCCAGCAGGGTGGTGGGGATCTGCACGAAGTCGGCGCCGCGCTTGTAGATGGCGGAGGCGAAGCCGGCGAGATCGCCGATCACCCCGCCGCCGAAGGCGACAATCAGGTCGCCCCGGTCCAGCTCCAGGGCCAGCAGGGCGTCGCAGAGCGCCTCCAGTCCGGCGAAGCTCTTGGTCTGTTCGCCGGGGGGCATGACGATGGGGTGGACGGCCAGGCCGGCCCGCTCCAGTGCGGCGGTCAGGCGCGCGCCATGCAGGCCCCAGACGGTCTCGTCCGAGACCACGGCGACCCGGTCGCGACGGACGAAGGGGCGCAACCGGGCGCCGGCCTCGTCCAGCAGGCCCGGACCGATCAGGACGTCGTAGGCGCGCTCGCCCAGGTCGACAGGCACGGTGCGGATCATGACGAGGCGCGGGCTTGCCAGTCGCCGAGGGCGCGGACCACCTGGGCGACCGTCACCGGGTGCGGCGAGTCGCCGGTCTCCACCGTGATGTCAGACTGGCTGTAGGCGGGATAGCGCGCCTCCGCCTGTTCGGTCAGCACGGTCATCGGGTCCCTGCCGGTCAGGAGGGGGCGGTTGTCCTTGCGGGCCACCCGGCGCGCCAGGACGGGCAGGTCGGCCTTGAGCCAGACCGAGACCGAGCGGGCCTTGATCAGGTCCCGGGTCTCGGGGTTCATGAAGGCCCCGCCGCCGGTGGCCAGAACGATGGGCGGTCCCTCCAGCAGGCGGGCGATGACCCGTCGCTCCCCGTCGCGGAAGGCGGGTTCGCCCAGCTGTTCGAAGATCTCGGGGATGGACCGTCCGGCGGCGACCTCGACCTCTTCATCGGCGTCCCGGAAGGGCAGGTCGAGGGCCTGGGCGAGGCGCTTGCCGACGCTGGACTTGCCCGAACCCATCAGCCCCACGAGGGTGATGGTCCGGGCGCGCAATGGGTCTGAAGGGTCCATGGGAGGCGTTGTTTCTACACCAAACCTCCGGCAGGCGCTAGGATGCGGCTCATTTGGCGGGCCCAGGCGCCTGCAGGCGGGAAACATGAGCGGCGAAGGCTGGGCCGAGGCATTCCTGGAAATGATGTCCGTCGAGCGGGCGGCGGCGGCCAACACCCTGCGCGCCTACGAGCGGGACCTTGTCGACGCGTCCGGTTTCCTGGCGGCGCGCGGCCTGACCCTGGCCTCTGCCGCCGCCGAGGATGTCGAGGCCTACTTCGCCGACCTCGGCCGGCGCGGGCTCTCACCGGCCACGGCCTCACGGCGCCGGGCGGCCTTACGCCAGTTCTATCGCTTCGTCCTGGCCGAGGGCTGGCGTCCTGACGATCCCTCCCGCCGGGTCGAGGCGCCCAGGCGCGGCCGGCCCCTTCCCAGGGTGCTCAGTCGCGAGGAGGCCGCCGCCCTGATCGCCGCCGCCACAGTCCGGGATGAGGTGAGGGGCCTGCGCCTCGCCTGCATGATCGAGCTGGCCTACGCCGGCGGCCTGCGGGTGTCCGAACTCACCAGCCTGACCCTCGCCGCCGTCGCCCGGGGGCCCGACTTCCTGATGATCCGCGGCAAGGGCGGCAAGGAGAGGCTCGCCCCCCTGAACGCGGCGGCCAGGGCCGCCGTCCGCGCCTGGCTGGAGGTCAGGGCCAGGACCCTGCCGAAGGGGGACGCCGCCAATCCCTGGCTCTTTCCTTCCGGCGGCAGGGGCGGGCGCCTGACCCCCCGGCGCTTCGCCCAGTTGCTGGCCGAGGCGGCGATCGAGGCTGGCATCGATCCGGCGCGGGTCTCGCCCCACGTCCTGCGACACGCCTTCGCCACCCACCTGCTGGAGGGCGGGGCGGACCTGCGGGTCGTCCAGACCCTGCTCGGCCACGCCGACATCGCCACCACCCAGATCTACACCCACGTGGCCGGCGAGCGGCTGCGCGAAGTGATCGCCACCGCCCATCCCCTTTCGGCCTCCCGGAAGCCCCGGCGCGAATCCGGCTTTTCCTGAACCGGCCCACCCACTAGGTTCCCCCCAGCGAAACAGGACGGGATTCCCGCCTCATGGCCGTTCACT
>CANGRP010000146.1 GCA_947456005.1 Caulobacteraceae bacterium | reverse complement strand
GACGGGTCCGGCCCACTTCACAATCCCAATGCCTCAGGCCGGGTCCGGGCTCCCGGGCGTCGACGGCGGCGCCTCGATCCAGGAGTCTGGAACCAGGGGCCGGAAGCCTGAAAGCCGCTGGACATCTGATGTCCAGCGGTCGGAGCCCCGTCCCGCAAGGAAGGCGGTGTGTATCACATTCTCGCCCC
Source organism: Caulobacteraceae bacterium (assembly GCA_947456005.1). Taxonomy (GTDB): domain Bacteria; phylum Pseudomonadota; class Alphaproteobacteria; order Caulobacterales; family Caulobacteraceae; genus Phenylobacterium. The sequence goes on along the minus strand of CANGRP010000146.1, from coordinate 6,464 downwards.
CCAAGGCCAAACTCAATTCTTCCCCCGTCCATAGGGCGGCGAGGCCGGGTGTCGGAGACGCCCTCCGCGCAACACCGAGGATTTTCCGGCGGCCGTCTGCAGCGCCGTCAAGGGCCTCGATCAGCCAGGCGGCGCGGCCGCCTGAAAGCGCCGCCGCGACCTTCTCGAAACCGAACACCAGCTCACCCGCCCGGCGGGCCAGGCCCAGGCCGTCGAGCAGACGACGCAGGAGCAGGCGCTCGACCTGGTCGGCCAGGTCCGGGTCAGCCTTGACGGCCGCCCGCGCCGCCCGGCTGAACAGGCCCCTGCGTGCAGCGGTCTCCACCGAGGTCCGGTCCGCCGCGACCCACAGCCCACGCCCGGGGAGCCGACCGGCCAGGTCCGGGGTGACCCGACCGTCCGGGCCTGCGGCGAAGCGGATCATCGTCTCGCGCGGACGCACCTCTCCGGACACCAGATCCCGGCTCTCGCGCGAGGCCTCGGCGTGGGTCTTCGGCGTCCTGGGCGTGGCGATCGTCACTCCGGTGTCAGGCCTCCCGGGCGCCCGGCTGGCCGAAGACGATGTCTTCCTCGCTCAGCTCGGCCTCGATTTCCTCCTCCACCACTTCCGGCGGCGGCTCGATCCAGCCCATGGCGATGCGGGCGCGCAGGATCAGGGCCTCAGCATCGGCGGCGTCGAGGCCGAAGGACTCCAGGATGCCGGCTTCGCGCACCCGCTCGCCGTTGCGGGTCTCGAACCAGCCGCGGAGGTCGTCCGGCACAAGGCCGGCGAGGTCTTCGACGGACCTCACCTCGCCGGCGCCCAGGGCGACGGCCACCGGCAGGGTGACGCCCTCGATCTCCAGGAGGCCGTCCTCGACCCCCAGCTCCCGGCGGCGGGCGTCCAGTTCGGCGGCCTCGCGCTCCAGGTGGTCGCGCGCCCGGGCCTGGATCTCCTCGGCGGTGTCCTCGTCGAAGCCCTCGATGGCGGCGACCTCCGAGGACTCCACGTAGGCGACGTCCTCGACGGTGGCGAAGCCTTCGGTCACCAGCAGCTGGGCGATGACCTCGTCCACGTCCAGGGCTTCCTGGAACAGGGCCGTACGCTCGGCGAACTCCCGCTGGCGGCGCTCGCTCTCCTGGCTCTCGGTCATGATGTCGATCTGCCAGCCGGTGAGCTGGGAGGCCAGGCGCACGTTCTGGCCGCGCCGGCCGATGGCCAGGGACAGCTGCTCGTCGGGCACAACCACCTCGACCCGCTCATCCTCCTCGTCCATCACCACCTTCGACACCTCCGCCGGCGCCAGGGCGTTGACGATGAAGGTCGCCTCGTCCGGGCTCCACTGGATGATGTCGATCTTCTCGCCCTGCAGCTCGGCCACCACGGCCTGGACCCGGCTGCCGCGCATGCCCACGCAGGCGCCGACAGGGTCGATGGAGCTGTCGTTCGAGATCACCGCCATCTTGGCGCGGCTGCCCGGATCGCGGGCTACGGCGCGGATCTCGATGACCCCGTCGTACACTTCCGGCACTTCCTGGGCGAAGAGCTTGGCCATGAAGCCGCCGTGGGCGCGGCTCAGAAGGATCTGCGGGCCCTTGGCCTCCCGGCGCACGTCGTAGATGTAGCAGCGGATCCGGTCGCCGATGTTGAAGTTCTCGCGGGGGATGGACTGGTCGCGGCGCATGATGCCCTCGCCCCGGCCCAGGTCGACCACGGTGTTGCCGTACTCCACCCGCTTGACCACGCCGTTGACGACCTCACCGACCCTGTCCTTGAACTCCTCGTACTGGCGCTCGCGCTCGGCCTCGCGGACCTTTCCGGTCACCACCTGGCGCGCCATCTGGGTCTGGACCCGGCCGAACTCGAAGGGGGGAAGAACCTCCTCGTAGGTCTTGCCGACAAAGGTCTCCGGGTCGTCCCTCAGGGCCTCGGACAGCCGGCGGATGCCGACGGGCTCGACGGGAAGGCCGTCCTCGTCCGTGAAGGTCTCGTCGTCCGGGATGACCCGGATCACCCGCTTGAGGGTCGTTTCCCCGGTCTTGGGGTCGATGCGCACCCGGATGTCATGCTCGGCCCCGTAGCGGGCGCGCGCACCCTTCTGGATGGCCTCCTCGATGGCCGAGATGACCACCTCGCGGTCGATGGATTTCTCGCGCGCCACCGCCTCGGCGATCTGCAGCAGCTCAAGCCGGTTCGCGGCGATCCCTGTCGGGCTCATAGGACGTCCTCCTGGTCGGAATCGGGATGGGAACCGTCGGCCAGTCGCCGGGCGCGCTCTTGGGCGCCCCGCTCCATGAGCCGGTCGGTCAGGATCAGTTTCGCCTCTGTGATCCAGGCGAAGGGGATGAGGGCGGTCTCGGCCTCGCCCTCGAGGTTCATGGCGACCTGGTCGCCTTCGACGCCGGCCAGCTCGCCACGGAAACGCTTGCGGCCCTCGGCCATGCGATCCAGCTCGACCCGGGCCTCGTGACCCTCAAAGACCGCGAAGTCCTTGAGGCGGGTCAGGGGCCGGTCGACCCCAGGGGTCGAGACCTCCAGGGTATACTCCCCCGAAAGGGGGTCGGCGGCGTCCAGCACCTCGGAGAGGGCTCGCGACAGCCGGGCGCAGTCCTCGACGTTCATCTCGCCTTCCGGGGTCTCAGCCATGACCTGGAGCCGGCGGGCGTGGTCGCCGCCCATCAGCCTGAGGCGCACGATCTCGTAGCCCGCGGCCTCGGCCACCGGATCGAGAAGCTCCAGGAGTCGGGCGTCCTCCGCCGTCCTGCTGCGCATTTGGTCTCTCCGCGCCCGGTCCGGGCGCCCCTCGGGTCCAACAAAAAAGCGGCCGGGCCGCAGCCCGCCGCTCGCAGACGTCATCCAACGTCACAAACGATGTTGCAGGCTCTATAGAACAGTCATCGGCGCCTGTCAGCCCCTTCAGCCCCCGCGCGGGCCAGCGATCTGTCCGGCCCGCCTGCGACTCTTAGGGTGGTCGGTACCGCCGATCTTTTCGAGCAGGAGAATGCATACTTCCTTGAACGTCTTGCACAGCATGGCGTGCAGGCGTCCTTGACGATCGTCACACATGCCAATCATGGCATCGAGACCCTGGCACCGAAGTCCAGGGCGGGAGACGCCATGCTTGCGGCGATCTGCAGCGGTTTCGCGAGGCTGATGGAATTTCGGCCAAAGTGACATGCTCCGGCGCAAGGTCCATCCGGAGGCTTGGGCAGGGGCCGGTTAAACCTGCGGCTTCAGCCCGATATGCAGTGCCGCAATCCCGCCCATCAGGTTCTCGTAGGAAACATGGGCATAGCCCGCATGCTGCATCATGGATTTGAAGGCTTCCTGATCGGGGTGCATCCTGATCGACTCGACAAGATAGCGATAGGGCTTGCCGTTCCCGACAAGGATTTCGCCTAAGGTCGGCCACAGGCTTGAATAGGCATCAGCCATCATTCTAAGCGGCTTCGACGTGGGTCTGGAAAATTCGACGATGGTCAATTGGCCACCGGGTTTCAGCACCCGCAGGATTTCGCGCAAGGCCCGCATCTTGTCGGTGAAGTTGCGGATTCCATAGCCGATGGTCACTGCATCAAAGGTATCGTCCGCGAAGTGCAGTTCCTCGGCATCGGCATGAAGGAACTGCACGTTGTCGGGAATCCCCGAGCGTGAAAGCCTTTTGCGCGCGGCTTCAAGCATCTGGGAATTGATATCGCTCAGGATGGCCGACCCATGCGGACCGATCCGTTTGCTGATGAGGATGGTCAAATCACCCGTACCCGCCGCAATATCCAGAACCCTTGATCCCGGTTTGATGTTGCTTGCGGTGATCGCATGCCACTTGAGGACGCGGTGCGTTCCCAAAGAGATCACGTCATTCATGAAATCGTATTTCGAGGAAACAGTGTCAAAGACCTCGGCGATCCGCGACGCCTTCTCTTCAACCCTGACCTTCTCGAACCCGAAATGCGTGGTCGCCGCAACAGCCTCGGCACCATATTTGACGGTCGTCATGGTCGCCCCCCTTCGTGGCAAGCCTATTGATCCTGCGCCAATTCCTGACCGGCTCCCGGCGCTGACCCGCCGCACGCATCATCGGCATGGCGTCGCATCAGGTCGTCGAGTGTGCGCGAAAGCCGAAGCAGCGTCTTCCGGTCAAGCTGGGGCCGAATAAGCGTCATGCCACAGAAAGCTGCATACTCGATGAAGGCAAGGTCCGCCGCTGCCCAGTTGGACAGACGGAACCGCGCCCGCGCCAGATCGGTCAGCACGGAGAGCCTTCCCGCATCCGCCTCCTCCACGATCGCCGCAACCTGTGGCACGCGGCGTGCCAGTTCGCGGATACCCACCTCGAGTGCGAAATCAAGGTCGAGCGCCATATCGTTCAGATGTCGGGCATCCGCGTCCTCCACCCCCTCCAGTGACGCGACAAGGCGGGATGTATTCTGCGCGGCCCACGCCGCCGCCAATACGGTCAGAAACGCCGTGTGATCTGTGAAGTGATGATAGAACGACCCACGTGTCAGCCCCGCCGCCTTACAGATCGCGTCAAGCTTGATAGCCTCGGAGCCTCCGGCGGAGAGCGCCTTGTGGCCAAGCGTGATCCAGTCCGCAGCGGAGAATCGCCGTTTTATGCTCACAGAACGAGCCCGATGCCACCCAGCACGGCAACCGGAACGAAGAGCCAGCCCTGCGGCAGATCGCTAAACTGGCCCCCTTGGCGTCGCGCCAGCACGATACCGACCAGCGAAAACCCTGCGGCGAGGGCCGTCGCAATGGTCGCGCCGGTCATGTTCAGCGACACACCCGCCCAGACGAACAGCGCGGCCATCATTGCGATCGACACCGTGGTGTAGTGCCAGCAGATGTAAAGCGTGTCGCGCACGACCGGGGACAGGTCGGATGGTGCCAGGGCGGGGCGTACGATGTCGCGCCCGCCCATGATGACGTGCACCAGAAGCCAGAGTGTGGAGAGCCCGCCAGCGGCGAAGAAGAGCCATTCTGCCATCAAGATACTCCTGTCTGACCAGGAACAACATACCAAAATGTATGCTTTTTGCAAGGCGTTCCGGCCCGCCCGGAACGGAAGGATCTTCGGTTCTTGCGAACGGCGGGAACCCGGATGAAAAGCGCGCTATGCAGAGGTCAGATCGGCATCGTGCCGAAAAGGAGATCGACATGGACATTTCCCGCATCCCGGTCGGGGTGAACCCGCCCTATGACGTGAACGCCCTGATCGAGATCCCCCAGGGTGGAGCCCCCGTGAAGTACGAGTTCGACAAGGCCTCCGGCGCCATGTTCGTCGACCGTTTCCTGCACACGGCCATGTTCTATCCCGGCAATTACGGCTTCATTCCCCACACCCTGTCGGGGGATGGCGACCCCATCGACATCCTGGTGGTCGGTCCCACCCCGGTGGCCACCGGCGCCATCATCCGCTGCCGGCCCATCGGATGCCTGATCATGGTCGACGAGGCCGGCGAAGACGAAAAGGTCCTCGCGGTGCCGGTGGACAAGCTCCACCCCTATTACGCCAGCATCGACTCCTGGCGGGCCCTGCCCTCCATCCTCACCGAGCAGATCGGCCACTTCTTCGCCCACTACAAGGACCTGGAGAAGGGCAAGATGTCCGAGGTCGGGCGCTGGGCCGATCCCGAGGAAACCGGCGAACTGATCCGCCAGGCCATCGAGCGGGGGCGTCAGGCCGGCGTCTGATCCGCGTCCTGGCCGGCAGGCGGCCGGCGCTCCCGGGCGGCCACGGCGAGGGCGAGGATCACCCCCAGCGCCCCCAGGAGGGCCGAATAGATGAAAAAGGCCACGTAGCCGGTTCCCAGGCCCGCGGCGCTGACCCCGGACTTGATCGCGGCCTCGGAGAAGGCGCCCGCCGGCGCCGGACCCAGGAGGGCGCGAAGGCTCGCTGTCGGCCCGCCGGCGTCCGCCATCCGCGCGACGCCCTCCACGAGACGACCGGACTGGGAGGCCACCAGCTTGCCCAGGAGGGCGTAGAGCGACGAGAAGAGGGCGTACTGCGAGGCGGTGAAGCCCTGGCTGGTCAGGCTCGACATGTAGGCGATCAGGCAGGTCCCGGCGAAGCCCGAGGCGATGTTGTCCAGGCTGATCGCCACCGCCAGGGCCCAGACCTGGGGCCCCTGCAGGGTCAGCCAGGCGAAGGCGAGGTTCGAGATCGGGCCGGCGAAGGCGCCGATGACCAGGGCGCGGATCAGTCCCAGCCGGGCGACCGCCCACCCGCCCAGGCCCACCCCGGCCACGGACATGACCACCCCCAGGACCTTGCGCACCTCGGCGATCTCCAGCTTCGAGAAGCCGAGGTCGAGATAGAAGGGGTTCATGATGTTCAGGACGAAGTCGGGCAGGCGATAGACGCAGATCAGGGCCAGGATCAGGCCTGCGGCGCCTCTGTGCCGTCGGGCGAAGTCGGCGAGGGGCTCGCCCAGGGCCGAGAACAGGAGGCGCCCGGGGCGGGTCGGCGCGCCCGGCAGGG
>CANGRP010000145.1 GCA_947456005.1 Caulobacteraceae bacterium | reverse complement strand
TCGAGTGAAGGAGAGGGCGTTGGCGTCCGCCAGGGGCATGTTCTGGAAGGCGTAGAAGGACAGCATTGTGCCCAGCGTTCCGGCCCCAGCCCGGAAGATCAGCAGGCCCGGGCGGCTGGTGGCGAAGGCCGCCGACCGGTGGCGAAGGATGATCGGCAGCAGGATGAGGAACCCCGCCGCCTGGCGGTAGAAGGTCTGGAGGCCCGCAGAATAGCCCTCGCCGAGGAACTTGATCAGGGTCGACATGACCGTGAAGGCCAGGGCCGAGGCTGTCATCCAGAGGGCGCCCCGAACATTGGGGGACAGGCCCTCAAAGGTGCGGGCGATCCGGTTCAAGTCTGCCCGGAACCGGGCGCCATCTGCATGAGGGACTCCCCGAATATGGCCGCAAAGGGCGACCCGGCCTCAGGGTCCCAGCTGTGGCGGGAGCCCACCGTGATGCCGCCGTCCACCACCAGGTGGGTCCCGGTGACGAAGGCCGAGGCGTCGGAGGCCAGGTAAAGGGCGGCCTGGGCGATGTCCTGCGGCAGGCCTGGCTTCTTCACGGGCTGGGCGATCTGGGCGTTCTGGGCGACCAGGGCGGCCATCTGGTCGGCGGCGTCCCGGGTCATGCCCATGGTGGCGCCGAAGATGGAGGTGGCGATCAGGCCGGGGCAGATCGCATTGACGCGGATGCCCTGGGGCGAGAGCTGGGCGGCGGCGCAGCGGCTCATGTGCACCACGCCCGCCTTGGCCGTGGAATAGGCGATCGGGCCCCAGCCGGCCTGCAGGCCGGCGATGGAGGCGGTGTTGATGATCGACCCCCCGCCGCGCTTCAGCATGGCCGGGACAGCGTGCTTCATGCCCAGGGCGGGGCCGCGGACCAGGATGTCGAAGATCCAGTTCCAGCCGTCGGCGGTCACCTCGGTGATGGCCCCCATCCGGTCAGAGATGCCGGCGTTGTTGAACTGGATGTCCAGCCCGCCGAAGGCGCTCTCGGCCAGGGCCACCGCCGCGGCGAGGTCCGCCTCCTGGGTCACATCGCAGCGCACATAGCGCACGGCGTCGGGGAACCGACGCTCCAGCATGGCGCCCTTCTCGTCCTGGATGTCGGCGGCGATGACCTTCGCCCCCTCCGACACCAAGAGCTCCACGGTTCCCAGGCCGATGCCCGAGGCCGCCCCCGTGATCATCGCCACCTTGCCGTCTAGCCGTCCGGCCATGTCCGATCTCCTGTCCCGAATGCGTCAGTCGCCGTGGGTGACGACGACCTTGCCCATGGCCTTGCGGCTGCCCAGATGGGCGATGGCGTCGGCGGCTTTCGCAAAGGGGAAACGCTCGGAGACGTAGGGTCGGATCTTGCCCTGGGCGTAGAGGTCGATCAGCTCCAGGTTGGCCTTCTGGAACAGGTCGGGATTGCGCGCCGTCCAGTTTCCCCAGATGACGCCGACGATGTCGCAGCCCTTCAGCAAGGGCAGGTTGAGCGGGATCTTCGGGATCTCGCCCGCTGCGAAGCCGATGACCAGGTAGCGGCCTTCCCAGGCGATGGAGCGCAGGGCCGGCTCGGCGTAGTCGCCGCCGATGGCGTCATAGATGACGTCCGCGCCCTTCTCGCCGCAGGCCTCCTTGAACAGGGCCGCCAGCTGCTTCTGGCCGTCGCGGTCGAAGGGTCCGCGGCCGTAGACCACGCCGGACTCGGCGCCGTGGCGGATGGCGAGGTCGACCTTTTCCTGGCTGGAGCAGGCGGCGATGACCCGGGCGCCCATGGCCCTGCCCAGCTCGACGGCCGCCAGGCCGACGCCGCCGGCGGCGCCGAGGACCAGCATGGTCTCGCCGGCCTTGAGCTGACCCCGGTCCTTCAGGGCGTGGTAGGAGGTCCCGTAGGTCAGGATGAAGGCGGCGGCCTCGTCGTAGGGCATGGAGTCCGGGATGGGGGTCAGCCGCCCGGCGGGGGCGACGATCTCTTCGACCAGGCCGCCGTGGCCGATCTGGGCCAGGACCCGGTCGCCGACCTTCACCTCGGTGACGCCCTCGGCGATCTCGGTGACGATGCCCGACACCTCGCCGCCCGGCGCGAAGGGGCGCGGCGGCCTGGACTGGTACTTGTCCTCGATGATCAGGACGTCAGGGAAGTTGATGCCGACGGCCTTGACCTTGACCCGGGCCCAGCCGGGCCGCAGCTCTGGGGCCGGGATGTCCTCGATCACCAGGGTTTCGGGGCCGCCGACAACCTTGCTCAGGACCGCTTTCATGTCTCTCTCCCCCATTCTTGGCGCGCGTGGCGATTGGCCGCGCACGCTAGCCCAGCCGTCCGGCGCGCGGAAGCCGTCGGGGTCAAGAATCGGCGGATTTGGCGGGCGCCCCGGCCTCGCCTATATTCCGCCCTCCCGCCGCAGAGGCTTCCGTGACCATCACCCTTGACCTTTCCCGGGCCCGTGCGCCCGAAACCGCGACGGTGCGAAGGCCGAACCTCACGGGCCTGACCCGGCCCGCCCTGGCCGACGCCCTGGTCGAGGCCGGCCTCGTGCCGCCCCAGAAGGCCCGGATGCGCGCCACACAGCTCTGGCGCTGGATGCACCACTACGGGGTCACGGACTTCGACCGCATGACCGACGTGGCCAAGGAATTGCGGGCCGCCCTGGCCGGCGCCTTCGACCTTTCCCGCCCCGAGGTGGTCGAACGCCAGGTCTCGGTAGACGGGACCCGGAAGTGGCTGATCCGCATGGCTCCGGGCGTGGAGGTCGAGACCGTCTACATTCCGGATGTCGGTCGGTCCGGCGCCCTGTGCGTCTCCAGCCAGGTGGGCTGCACGCTGAACTGCACCTTCTGCCACACGGGCACCCAGCCCCTGGTGCGCAACCTGACCGCGGCCGAGATCGTCGCCCAGGTCCAGGTGGCCCGGGACGAGCTCGGCGAATGGCCCTCGCCCAAGGAGGACCGTCGGCTCTCCAATATCGTCTTCATGGGCATGGGGGAGCCGCTCTACAACCTCGACAGCGTCGCCGACGCTATCGACATCATCGCCGACAACGAGGGGATCGCCATCTCGCGGAGGCGGATCACCGTCTCGACCTCCGGAGTCGTCCCCCAGCTAAAGGCCCTGGGCGAACGCACCCAGGCCATGCTGGCCATCTCCCTGCACGCCACGAACGATCCCCTGCGCGACGAGCTGGTGCCCCTGAACCGGAAGCATCCCATCGCCGAGCTGATGGAGGGAATCCGCGTCTATCCGGGCCTGGGCAACGCCCGGCGGGTGACCTTCGAGTACGTCATGCTCAAGGGGGTGAACGACAGTCCGGCCGAGGCCCGCGCCCTGGTGAAGCTGTTGGCCGGCATCCCCGCCAAGATCAACCTGATCCCCTTCAACCCCTGGCCGGGAAGCCCGTACGCCTGCTCGGACTGGGGGACCATCGAAGCCTTCGCCGCCATCCTGAACCGATCCGGCTACGCCTCGCCGATCCGGACCCCCCGGGGACGCGACATCCTCGCCGCCTGCGGCCAGCTGAAGAGCGAGAGCGAGAAGGAGCGCGCCTCGGTCCGCCGGGCCCGGGAGCGCGCCGCCGCCCTCCAGAAGACCCCCGAGGCGGCGCCCGCCTCAGGGAATGAGCCCTGACGGGGCAGAGACGGAACGGAGCCTCCATGCCCAGCGCCATCGCCTCCCCTGAAATCCTGGCCTTCGCGGCGGGCTTTCCCCTCGCCCTCCTGCATGCGGCCACCACCCTGGCCATCCTCGTGGCGGGCGCGGCCCTCTATGTCGCCCTCACGCCGCATCGGGAGATCGCACTGATCCGGGAAGGCAATACAGCGGCGGCGATCTCCTTCAGCGGCGTCCTGGTCGGCCTCGCCCTGCCCCTCGCAGCGGCGATGACCGCCTCGGCCTCCCTGCTCGAGATCATCATGTGGGGCGCCCCGACCATTGTGGTCCAGCTTCTGGTCTTCCGGCTCGTCGACCTGTTGCTGAAGGGCCTGCCGGAGCGCATCCAGCACGGTGAGTTGTCGGCCGCCGCCCTGCTCGCCGGCGGCAAGCTCGCCTCGGCCGTCGTGCTCGCCGCCGCCGTTGCGGGGTAGGGATCCGGCGTGCACTTTCCGCGGCTCAGCGACTGGCTGGTCTATGTCGCCATCATCGTGGCCGTCATCGTCGTGGCGATCGCCCGGCGGGAGCGGTCCGATGCGCCGCCTCCACCCCCGCCTCCCGCCGCCGGAGAGGGCCTTCCGCTGGGTCCGGCCTCTCCCTTCGATCCCTCGGTGATCGTCGAGGCGCCGGCCAACCCCGAGCCCGGATCCGGCACCGCCTTCTCCATCGACGAACGCGGGGTCTGGATCACCGCCCGTCACGTGGTGGACGGCTGCAAGCGGGCGGCGGTGGTGGTGGGCGACGGCCGGGGCGTCTCCGCTGAGGTGCGGATCGACCCGCATGGCGAGGTGGCGGTCCTGACCACGGAAGGCGGCGCCGCCCCGCTGCCCGTGGCCCTGGGCCGGACCCTGCGGCGCGGGGAAAGGGCCTATCATCCCGGCTTTCCCCAGGGAAAACCGGGCGAGGCCACCTCACGCCTGATCGGCCGGGAGAACATGGTCATCCGGGGGCACGGGGAGCGCACGGAGTCCGTCCTGGTGTGGGCCGAGACCGGACGGACGGACCAGTTGCGGGGCAGTCTTGCAGGCCTGTCGGGGGCGCCAGCCCTGGACGATGCGGGGCGGGTGATCGGCGTCACCGTGGCGGAGTCTCCCCGGCGGGGCCGGATCTACACCACCTCGCCGGAGACCCTGGTCAGCGCGCTGAAGTCGGCCAATGAACGGCCCCACCCGGGGGCGGTGGGCGAGTCGGTGACCACCACCAACTACGGGATTGTCTCCGACAGCCTGCGGCGCGACCTCCGGGTGGCGCGGGTCATCTGCCTGGACGGGGTCTGAGGCCCCTCCCCCGCTTCAGTCCGGGCGGCGGATGACGTCCAGCCAGACCGGCGCGCAGTCGCCCAGGCGCTTGGCCTCGTAGCGGGTGGGGACATGGTCGGCCGGGGCCTCCCGCCAGTCGGCGGCGCGTTCGGCGCGCCATTCGAACCGGGGCTCCGCCAGGACGACCCTGAGCATCTGGTCTGCGTAGTCGGCCCAGTCGGTGGCCAGGCGCAGACGCCCGCCCGGGCGCAGGAGCCGCGCCGCCTCCGCCGCGAAGGCCGGGCTCACGAGACGGCGCTTGTGGTGCCGGGCCTTCTGCCAGGGATCGGGGAAAAGCACGAAGATCCGGCCCAGCCCGGCGTCCGGCAGGCGGGCCATCAGGTCCCGTGCGTCGCCGTCGTGGATTCGGACATTGCGAAGACCCATCTCATCGATGTGCCTCAGGGCGCTGGCGACGCCGTTCAGGAAAGGCTCGGCCCCCAGGATGACGACGTCCGGATGGGCCGCGGCCTGGGCGGCCATGTGCTCTCCGCCGCCGAAGCCAACCTCCATCCAGGTCTCACGCACGCCAGGCATCAGCCCTGCGGGATCCACAGGCCCCTCGGCCGGGGGGCGAAGGGACGGAAGCAAGGTCTCCATCAGGGACGCCTGCCGGGGCTTCAGGGTCCGCGAGCGGATCCGGCCGAAGGACCGCAGGGGCGGCGGGGTCTCCACGCCGGGTGTCAGGCCAGGCCCTTGAGGGCGTCCACCAGGTCCGTGCGCTCCCAGGAGAAGCCGCCGTCGGAGTCGGGCTCACGGCCGAAGTGGCCGTAGGCCGCGGTGCGGGCGTAGATCGGGCGGTTGAGGCCCAGATGCCGCCGGATGGCCGCCGGCGTGGCGCCGCCGACCAGCTCGGGCAGGACCTTTTCCAGCTTTGCCGGATCGACCTCGCCCTCACCGTGGAGGTCCACGTAGAAGCTCAGCGGAGAAGAGACGCCGATGGCGTAGCTGATCTGGATAGTGCAGCGGCGCGACAGGCCCGCGGCGACCACGTTCTTGGCGAGGTAGCGGCAGGCGTAGGCGGCGGAGCGGTCGACCTTGGTGGGGTCCTTGCCCGAGAAGGCGCCCCCGCCATGGGGCGCGGCGCCGCCATAGGTGTCGACGATGATCTTCCGGCCTGTCAGGCCGGCGTCGCCATCCGGACCACCCTGGACGAAACGCCCGGTGGGGTTGACGTGCCAGACAGTCTTGCGGGTCAGGAGGCCGTCCGGGAAGACGCCTTCCACCAGGGGCCGGATGGCCTCCTTGATCCGCGCCGGCGTCGCCATCCGCAGGCCGATGCGCTTGGCGTGCTGGGTGGAGATGACCAGCTGGGTCACCGCCACGGGGCGGCCGTTCTCGTAGGCCAGGGTGACCTGGCTCTTGGCGTCGGGCTCCAGGAAGGGCATCTCGCCCGAGTGCCGGGCGGCGGCCAGGCGACGCAGGACCTCGTGGGAGTACTGCAGGGTCGCCGGCATCAGGACCGGGGTCTCGTCACAGGCGTAGCCGAACATGATCCCCTGGTCGCCGGCGCCCTCGTCCTTGGAGTTGGTGGCGTCGACGCCCTGGGCGATGTCGCCGGACTGGCCATGCAGGTGACAGGCGTACTTCGCCTTGTCCCAGTGGAAGCCCTTCTGTTCGTAGCCGATATCCTTGACCGCAGCCCGCACCCGCGGCTCCAGCGAGGAGATCACCTCGCGGGTGAAGGCCTTGTTCTCGGACTTGTCGGCGCCTGGGCGGGAGGCGCGGACCTCGCCGGCCAGGATGATCCGGTTGGTGGTGACCAGGGTCTCGCAGGCCACGCGGGCCTC
>CANGRP010000144.1 GCA_947456005.1 Caulobacteraceae bacterium | reverse complement strand
TGGGCCCCCGCAAGACCGAGCTGACGGAACAGGCGGGCGTCGAATTCGACGTCCGCGGCGCCGTCCGGGCGGATACTGTGTCCTACCAGACCTCGACGCCGGGGATCTTTTCGTGCGGCGACATGCGGCGCGGCCAGTCCCTGGTGGTCTGGGCGATCCGTGAGGGGCGGCAGTGCGCGTACGCCGTCGACGCCCACCTGATGGGAACCTCGCGCCTGCCGCGCTGACCTGAAGGCGTTTGTCGCCCGCGCCGGCGGGGTCTAGGCTGGAGGCATGAGCGCCTCCGGTCCCCACATTCTCGTCACCGGCTCCACCCGTGGCATCGGCGAGGCGATCGCCGAGGCCCTGCGCGGTCGGGGCGCATGGGTGGTGGGACATGGCCGCGCAACGACAGGCGACGTCCTCGGCGAGGACCTCGAGGCCCCGGGCGCCGGCGGCCGCCTCTGGGACCAGGCCCTGGAGCGCCTCGGCGGCCGGATCGACGTGTTGGTCAACAACGCAGGCGTCTTCGAGCCGGCCGCGGTCGACCTGCCGGACGCGGACTGGGAGGCAGCCTGGTCGCGAACGCTTCAGATCAACCTCAGGGCCGCCGCCGACCTCTCCCGTCTTGCCGTGCGCCACTTCCTCGATCGGCCCGGGGGAGGGCGGATCGTGAATGTCGCCAGCCGCGCCGCCTATCGGGGCGATTCCCCGGCCCACTGGCATTACGCCGCCTCCAAGGCCGGCATGGTCGCCATGACCAAGTCCATCGCCCGGGGCTTCGCGGCCCGCGACGTCCTCGCCTTTGCCGTTTGTCCTGGCTTCACCATGACGGGGATGGCCGACGACTACCTGGCCAGCCGGGGCGGCGAGAAGCTGCTTGCCGACATCCCCCTCGGTCGGGTCGCCGACCCGGAGGAGGTCGCCGCCGCCGTCGCCTTCCTCGCCCTCGAGGCGCCGGCCTCCATGACCGGCGCCATCCTTGACATCAATGGCGCCAGCTACGTGCGCTGATCCCGGAGGTTCTCATGCGGGAACGTTTCCTCTTCCCGGTATTCCTGGGCCTTGCCCTCGCCGGACTCGTCCTGACCTGGAGCCAGAACCTCGCCTATTTCGGCCCCGGGTCCGGGCGCGGGACGATGGCGGACTTCCTCCGCGACACGGTCGTGAACCCGGGCGCCCGGTCCATCGCCTTCGACATCCTCATCGTCGGATGGGCGGCCTCTATCTGGATGGTGGTCGAGGGGCGCCGCCGGCGCATGAGGTGGGTCTGGCTCTACCCCCTTCTCGGATGGGGCGGCGCCATGGCCTTCACCTTCCCCCTGTTCCTGGCCATGCGGGAACGGGCGCTGCGGACTCCCCCCGAGATCGAGGGCCGCCTCGGAACCATCGACGGCGTCGGCCTCGGTCTTGTCTCGGCCTTCGTCCTTGCCCTCCTGGCTTTCGGGGTCCGCGCCGCCGCCCTGATTTGACAGTCGGGGCGCCAGGGTCCTTCCTGTCGCCCGCAAGATCACAGGGGAGGAAGACATGGCGCCTATTCCAAAGCGCGGAACCGTGGCCGTCACCGGGGCGGCGGGTTTCCTGGGCGGCTGGACCGTCCGGTTGCTGCTGGAAAGGGGCTATCGCGTGCGGGCCTGTGTGCGTGACGTCGATGATCCCAGCCGGACCGCCTTTCTCAAGGCCATGCCCGGCTACGCCTCGGGCCGCCTGACCCTGCACGCCGCCGACCTCGACCGGGACGGCTGCTATGATGAGATCTTCCGGGGCTGCCACGGCGTGGCCCACATCGCCCACGTGAGCACCTACGAGGACCAGGCCTATGTCGCCCGGGTCTGTGACCACATCATCCGCAGCGTCGAGGCCTCGGGGTCGGTCACCCGGGTGGTCCTGACCTCCTCCATCGCCGCCGTCATCTCCGAGGCCGACATCTTCGAGGTGGCCCGACGTCCGGTCTTCTACGAGGATCGCTACCCGGACGAGTCCAATCCAAAGCGCACCCCGGATCGCGGCCAGGGCTATTCCATGGGCAAGCTCCACGCCGAGCGGGCCTTCGCCGACGCGGCTGAATCCAGCGGGCGCTGGGACGCCATCACCTGCTGCCCGGGAGACAATGTCGGGCCCATCCTGTCCGCTCACCAGAAGGACATGGGTCCCTGGCAGCACAACATTGAGACCATGCTGCTCGGCCAGTACTTCCAGAACGGCGCCTACCGGCCCTGGATGACCGTGGACGTGCGCGACGACGCCCTGGCCCACATCGGCCTCCTGGAGAGCACCGAGGTCGCCAACGGCGAGAGGTTCATCGCCTGGTCGACCGACATGCGCCGGGTCGAGGACATCTGCGCCGACATCGACCGCCTTCTTCCCGAGATCGGTCATGATACGCCCGAGGTCACCGATCCCTTCCCTGAGCGCATCCAGGCGCGGGAGGCGGAGCTTAGGGCCGTCTGGGCCCTCGCGGACCTCCGCAACGACCGGATACGGGCTGTCACCGGAATCGAGTTCCGTCCCCTCGACGACTCCATCAGGGACTGCGTCGAGAGCCTCTTGTCAGTGGCGGGGGTGAAGCCAAAGGTGAGGGAGGGTTTTCGTCGTCCCGGGGCAGGGTGAGCCCGCCCCCGATCAGGGCGCGACGGGCTGGGCGTTGAACTGGCGCAGGGTGTCGCGCAGGCTGGTCTGGCCGGTCCATCCGCCGGTAAAGAGGACGTTGTCGATCTTCCAGCCGTTGTCGTTCACCAGCTTCACGTCATCGGTCCAGCGGGTCTTGTAGCCCTTGTTCTTGAAGGTCACCGCCACCGACGCCCGGTCGCCGAGCACACGGGCCGGACCCATCTTGTAGCTGGTGTAGCCCTCATGGAGGCCGGCGAAGATCTCGCCTTCCAGGATGTTCGGCTTGTCGCTGGGGTTGGGGCCCGCTTTGGTCTGCGCCGCCGACTCCACCTCGTTGGCCTTGGCCTTCTCGACCTCGGCGGCCAGGCTCCGGCTCAGTCGCGCCGTCTCGGCCTGCCGGAAATCGCCTTCATAGGTGTTGTAGAAGCTGCGCACCGCCGCCTTCGGCGAGGTGATGCCGTCCGGGGCGTGCTGGCAGGCGGACAGGGCGACAAGGCTTGCAGCTGACAGGGCGAGGAGGCCAGGGTTGCGGATCATGGTCGGGCTCCGGAAACTGAGGGGCCGAACCTATCAGCGCTGCGCCGCGCAGGGTAGGGCCGTTGATCCGCTTCGGGCCCGCCTACTCGAGATAGAGGGCCTTCAACCGGGCCAGTTCAACAGGACCCACCCCCGCTTCGGCCTCGAGGTAGGCGGCGACCGAGCCCCACCGCCGATCGATCTCTTCAAGGGAGAAGGTCAGGTATCCGCGGCCGGAATTATCCTTCAGGGGCTGGGGCGTCAGGTACTTGGGGTCCTTCTGGTACTGGGCGTAGATCGCCGCGCCAGGGTTGGAGGCGATGAGTTCCGGCGTCAGCTTGGGCATTTCGTACTGCGGTCGCCGATAGGTCGTCGACAGGTGATAGTCCGCCATGACGGTCTCAACCGGCACGCCGAGGGCGCGCAGGATCAGGGCTGAGGCGAACCCGGTCCGGTCCTGGCCGGCAGAACAGTTGTAGACCACGGGGCCTTCATTTCGGAGCAGGCTGGCGAACAGGACACGGACCTGCGGCGCCAGAAGTTCCGGGAAGCCGCGGTAGATCGTCTCCATGTCCGGGATTCCCGGATTGCTGTTCTGGGCTATTGCGCCCATGGAGTAGCCAACCGATACGTAGGGAACGCCCTCGATCCTGGACGGCGCCAGTACGCGCTCCTCGCTGGACCGAAGGTCGATCATCTGGGACAGGCTCAGGTCCCTGACCCTTTGCAGGTCCTCGTCTGTCAGGGTCGGCGTGGCGCCTGAGCGGTAGATGCGCCCCCAGCGGACGGATCGCCCGTCCTCGGACCGATAACCCCCCAGATCCCGGAAGTTCGAGCCCTGGGCCAGGGGGAGGACACGCTCGGCCACCCGCGTCGCCTGTCCGTCTGCGGCGTCGACCAGGAGGAAGTAGGGCCGGCTGATCAGGTCCGCCGCCAGTTCATGCCGGCCATCGGCGTCATTGTCGGACACCAGCTTCATGCGCTCCCGCGGCGCATCCGGGCGGTCGGCGGCATAGACATCCACAGGACCCGCGGCAGTCCAGCTGACGATGACCCTGTCGGGCATAGGACGCTCGACCCGCTCCCCGGCGACACGGGCCTGTGACGTTCCGGCGGCGAGGCTTACGGCCAGGATGCCGGCGAGGGTGAAGGACCTGATCATGGTGTCGGTATCCCTGTAAGGTCAGTAGCGGAAGGTCAGGTCCAGGCCATAGGTCCTGGGCTCGTTGTACATCCCGAACACGCCCTGGGCGGCGGCGGCGCCCGCGCTGCGATAGAAGACGTAGGCAGCGTCAAAGAGGTTGCGGGACCAGAGGCTGGCCTCCATCCGCACGCTATCGGTGATCCGGATGTCGGTGAGGGCCAGTCGGCCGTTCCAGACCGTTGAGGAGTCGGAGAAGGTGGCCTCCCCGGAGGAGCCCCGGTAGCCGTCGGCGAAGTTGGCGTCGAGGTGGGCCCGCAGGGTCATGTCGCCGATCGGACGGACATAGTCGATGGAGGCGCTGAGTGCGTTCTTCGGGGTGTAGACGATGTAGACGGGTTGCAGGCGCCCGCCGGCGAAGGGGTTGGCGGCGACGGGGAGGTGGCTGGTCGTGAAGGCGTAGTTCGCCGCCAGCGTCAGCCCGGTGACCGGCGCAATGGTGAAGTCGACCTCGAGGCCCTCGATGCGGCCTTCACCGGGGGCGTTCACCGTCTCGAGAGTGCCGCGGTTGCTGTTGTTCAGGTTGACCGCCGAGAAGTCGATCTGGATGTCCGTGTAGCGGGTGGTGAAGGCCGCGACGTTCAGGCGGGCCCGCCGGTCCCAGAACTCGCTCTTGACGCCGGCCTCGGTGGTGGCGACCTCCTCCGGCCCGAAAGCGCGATAGCTGACCGAGCGCGAGTTCGCCCCGCCCGCCCGGTAGGCCGTACCCCATTTGGCGTAGACGCTGGTCGTCTCGGTCAGGTCGAACAGGGCCGAGACCGAGGGATCGAAGCGTTCGTCCTCGAAGGTGAAGGCGAGGGCGGTCACAGCGCCGTTCACACGGGTCAGGTCGCCGCTCTTCTTGTCCTGGGTGAACCGGCCGCCCGCCGTCAGGCGCAGCCGGCCGTCGAGGGCGCTGGGGATCCATGTCGCCTGGCCGAACAGGGCGGTGCTCCTGGCGCGGGCGGTGCTGGCCCGGTCCGGGAAGGGCCAGCGGGCGCCGGCGATCAGGCTCGGCAGACGGGTCGCCGCCGTGCCGGTGGCGTTCCACTGCAGGGTGTTGGGCGTCCAGGCGTCGTCGTCACCCTCCTCGTTGTAATAGTAGGCGCCGACGACATAGGTCAGGTCGCCAAGGGTTCCGAGAGCCTGGATCTCGTGGCTGACCTGGTCCTGTCGCAGGGAGGCGAGGCTGTAGCGGGCGAACTGGCCGTTGGGGATGAAGACCCCGGCGTGGGCGCCGATCCCGTTGTCGTACTGGCTCTGCTTGAGGCGGCGATAGGCCGAGATGGTTCGCAGCTCCAGGTCCTCCGAGGGCGACCAGGACAGGTGAAGGGCCCAGCCCTGGGTCCGTCCGACGCTGTCCTGCTGGGGCACGCCGATGTCTGCGACCTTCGCCCGGTCGGACTGGATCTTGACCAGCGGGGCCAGGGCCGGGGACGTGGGCGTCTTGGACAGGAGCTGGACGTAGTAGGGCGTCGTCCCGTCATAGGCCTCATCGAAGTCCAGCCGGGCTTCGAAGTCGTCGGTCGGTGACCAGAGGACGCCTACGTGGATGCCGGACCGGTCAATGGCGTTGAAGTCCGACTGGCCTTCCATCGGGTTGTCCGTGGTGCCGTCACGCTTGCTGACGACCCCGTCGATCTTCACGGCCAGGTTGTTCCACTCGGGCAGGTCCAGGTGGGTCTCGGCGCTGTAGCCGCCGAAGTTGCGCACGCCGAAGCTCTGTCGAAGGCCCAGCTCGCCTGAGGGCTTGCGGCTGACAATGCTGACCGCGCCGCCCGTCGAGTTGCGGCCGAACAGGGCGCCCTGCGGCCCCTTCAGCACTTCGATCCGCTCAATGTCGTAAAGCGTGGCGCCCAGGCCCTGGGACCGTCCCAGATAGACCCCGTCAATGTAGACGCCGACGCCTGCGTCCCGGCTCGGTTGGTTGGCGTCGAAGGGGACGATGCCGCGAATGCCCACCGTCAGAGCCGAAGTCCGTGAGAAGAACGGCGCCACCCGTAGGGAAGGGATCCCCGTGGTCAGGTCCGCAAGGCTCTGGATGCGCCGGTCGGCGAGTTGTTCCGCGCCGAGCACCGAGGCGGCCACGGGCGTCTTCTGGAGGTTGGTCTCGCGCTTTTCCGCAGTGACGATCACCTCCGAGAGCATGCCCTCGTCGGCGTCCTCGGCCGCAAGCGCGGGCCCGGAGAGGGCCAGGACGGCGACGCTGGCCAGAAGGGCGTGGCGACGGATCGGGAGAAGTCGGGAAAGATACATGGGAGCCTCCAGCAGGCCCCCTGACTGCCCATGCCCGCTGTCACGCCGGTGTCAGTTCGGCGTCGCCAAGGCGACGTTCCTGCGACGCTTCGATGACGCCGCCCTCAGCCCACTGCTTCCAGAGGCGCAAGGCCCAGGGCCCGACTTCGAACCCATGCCCCGTGGGACATGGCCTGGATTTGAGGCATTGGTATGCTGCCCTCGGGCG
>CANGRP010000143.1 GCA_947456005.1 Caulobacteraceae bacterium | reverse complement strand
TGGCCACGCTGAAGCGGCAGTTCGAGGATATGGAGATCCAGGTCCCTCGGCTCCTGCAGGGGCGAGGCCCCCAGGGCCAGGTCACTGTGTTGCCCGCCTACGACCATGTGCTGAAGGCCAGTCACCTCTTCAATCTGATGGACGCCCGCGGCGCGATCGCCGTGGCCGAGCGCCAGAGTTACATCGGCCGGATCCGGGACCTGACCAAGATGTGCGCAGAGGCCTGGGTGGCGAACGAGGGCGGCAACGTCCCGGCGGAAGGGGTCTGACCATGCCCCAGCTGCTGATCGAGCTCTTCTCCGAGGAGATTCCGGCCCGGATGCAGGCCCAGGCCGCCCGCGACCTGGACCGCATGGCCCGGGAGCGCCTGGCCTCCGCCGGGCTGGAGCCGAAGTCCCTCCGCACCTATGCCGGGCCGCGCCGGCTGACCCTGGTGGCCGAGGGGGTCGCAGCCGCCCAGCCGGACCGGAAGGAGGAGCGCAAGGGACCCCGGACCTCCGCCCCTGAGGCGGCGCTTGAAGGCTTCCTCCGCTCCACCGGCCTGACCCGCGACCAGCTGGTCGAGCGTGACGGCGTCTGGTTTGCAGAACTGACGACGACCGGCCGCCCCACGCCAGAGGTGATCGCCGAGATCGTTCCGGACATCATCCGCAGTTTTCCCTGGCCGAAGTCCATGACCTGGGGAACCGGGACCCTCCGCTGGGTGCGCCCCCTCAGGCATGTGCTCTGCATCTTCGGGGGCGCGCCCGTTCCGTTCGACGTGGATGGGATCTCAAGCGTGGATTTCGCGGTCGGACACCGGTTCATGGGCTCGAACCGCCCCTTCCGCGTCAAGAGTTTCGCCGCCTACCGCAAGGGGCTGGAGAAGCGATTCGTCCTCCTCGAAGCCGAGGACCGCAAGCTGCGCATCCTGGTCGAGGCGCGCCGGTTGTGCGCGGACCGGGGGCTGGAGCTGGTCGAGGACCCTGGACTCCTGGACGAGGTGGCCGGGCTTGCGGAATGGCCGGTTCCCATCCTGGGCGACATGGATCCGGACTTCCTGGCCCTGCCGCCGGAGGTGATCCGCACCTCCATGCGCAATCACCAGAAGTACTTCGCCGTGAGGGACCCGGCCACCGGCCGCCTCGCGCCGCACTTCGTCACGGTGTCCAACATCGCCGCGCCCGACGGTGGGGCGGTCATCGCTGCGGGCAACGCCAAGGTCCTGTCAGCCCGACTCTCGGACGCCCGGTTCTTCTGGGATGAAGACCGGAAGGTCAGCCTGGAGTCCCGGCTGGAGAAACTGAAGTCGGTGACCTTCCACGCCAGGCTGGGCACCCTTGCCGAACGGGTCGAGCGACTGGAGCACCTGGCCGGCGCCCTGTCTCCCCGGGTGGGCGCCGATGCGACCAAGGCCGCCCTGGCGGCCCGGCTCTGCAAGGCCGACCTGACAACCGGCATGGTCGGCGAGTTCCCGGAACTGCAGGGCCTGATGGGCGGCTACTACGCTCTCGAGGAGAAGCTGACCCCGGTGACGGCGGAGGCGATCCGCGACCATTACCGACCCGCGGGTCCTTCTGATGAGGTTCCTGACCGTCCGGTGACCATGGCCGTGGCCCTTGCCGAGAAGCTGGACACCCTGGCGGCCTTCTTCGCCATCAATGAGAAGCCGACCGGCTCGCGGGATCCCTACGCCCTGCGCCGGGCGGCCCTGGGCGTGATCCGGATCCTGCTGACCTCCGAGGTGCGGGCGCCGGTCCGGGAACTGGTGGCGGACTGGTACCGGTCCTTGCGCTGCTTCGTCGATCCCGGCCGGGCGCTCTACGCCTCCTCCCGACGGACCACCGGTTATCTCGGCTCACGACCCCGCGAGGACTCCGAGGTCTTCCAGACCTATGTCGAGGAGTTCGAGGCCGCCCTTCTGGAAGCCGAGCCCATGGTCGTGGCGATCGAGGCGGACTTCGACATCCGCTTTGACCGCAGCGCTGCAGCCTGGGAGGCGCCCGAGGGCGAGGTCCTCTATCGGTTCCGACCGTATCCTGAGGTGTCGGCCGAGGTGCTCGACTTCCTGGCGGATCGCCTGAAGGTCTCTCTTCGCGAGCAAGGACGACGCCATGACCTTGTGGATGCGGTCTTCGCCCTGGGCGACGACGACCTGGTGCGGATCAACGCCCGGGTTGAGGCCCTGTCCGACTTCCTGACGACCGAGGACGGGGTGAACCTGTTGGCGGGCTACCGCCGGGCCACCAACATCCTCAAGGCCGAGGAGAAGAAGGGCCCCCTCCCGGCCGGACCGGCCGCCGTCCTGCCCGACGCCCCAGAGGAGGAGGCCGCCCTGGTCGCCGCGGTGGCGGAAGCCATCCCCAGGGTGGCGGAACTGTCCGGCGCCGAAGACTTCGCCGGCGCCATGCGGGCCCTTGCCGACCTTCGGGGGCCGGTCGACGCCTTCTTCGAGAAGGTCCTGGTCAATGCCGAGGACCCGCTCGCCAGAGGCAACCGCCTGAGACTCCTGGCGCAGGTCCGCGCCGCCATGTCCGAGGTCGCCGACTTCGGTCAGGTCAACGGTTAGGAAGGGACGGCCAATGCCCGGTCAGACACGGTGGGTCTATGCCTTCGGAGGCGGTGCTGCGGACGGGGACGCGTCCATGCGGAACCTCCTGGGCGGCAAGGGCGCCAACCTGGCGGAGATGTCGGCGCTCGGCCTTCCGGTTCCGCCCGGCTTTACGATCACGACCGAGGCCTGCAACCACTACTACGCCCAGGATCGGGCCTATCCTGACACTCTTGCGGCCCAGGTCGAGGCGGCCCTTGGCGGCGTCGAGGCCCTGACGGGCAAGCGGTTCGGCGATCCCTCGGCGCCCCTGCTGGTCTCGGTCCGGTCCGGCGGCCGGGCCTCCATGCCCGGCATGATGGATACCGTGCTGAACCTTGGCCTCAATGACGCCACCGCCGAGGGGCTCGCCGCCCTGGGCGGGGACCGTCGGTTCGCCCTGGATTCCTATCGGCGCTTCATCCAGATGTACTCGAACGTGGTGTTGGGCCTGGACCATCACCTGTTCGAGGAAATCCTCGACAACCACAAGGACCGGCTGGACGTCACCGTCGACACCGCCCTTTCCGCAGAGGACTGGGAGAAGGTCGTGGCCGACTACAAGGCCGCCGTCGAGGAGGAGCTTGGGGAGCCCTTCCCCCAGGATCCCAAGGCCCAGCTCTGGGGCGCCGTCGGCGCCGTCTTCGCCAGCTGGATGAACGAGCGGGCCAAGTTCTACCGCCGCATGCACGACATCCCCGAAAGCTGGGGTACGGCGGTGAACATCCAGGCCATGGTGTTCGGCAACATGGGGGAATCTTCCGCGACCGGGGTGGCCTTCACACGTAATCCCTCAACGGGCGAGAACCGGCTCTACGGCGAGTTCCTGATCAACGCCCAGGGCGAGGATGTAGTGGCCGGGATCCGAACGCCCCAGGCCCTGACCCGGGCTGCGCGCGAAGAGATGGGCGACAGGGCCCCTTCGATGGAGGAGGCCCTCCCGGACGTCTTCACCCAGTTCCGGGAAGTGGTGGAGCGCCTGGAACGGCACTATCGCGACATGCAGGACGTGGAGTTCACGGTCGAACGCGGCCAGCTCTACATGCTTCAGACCCGCAATGGGAAGCGCACGGCCAAGGCGGCCCTGAAGATGGCGGTAGACATGGCCGCCGAGGGGCTGATCAGCCGGGAGGAAGCGGTCATGCGGGTCGATCCCGCCAGCCTCGACCAGCTGCTGCATCCGACCATAGATCCCGCCAGCCCGCGCGATGTCGTGGCGACCGGCCTGCCGGCCTCGCCGGGCGCGGCCACCGGCGCGGTCGTGTTTGACGCCGACGAGGCCCAGCGCCGGGGCGGGGCGGGCGAGGCGGTGATCCTGGTCCGCGAGGAAACCAGCCCAGAGGACATCCACGGCATGCACGCCGCCCGCGGCATCGTCACCGCCCGGGGCGGGATGACCAGCCACGCCGCCGTGGTCGCCCGAGGGATGGGTCGCCCCTGCGTCTCTGGCGCTGGCGATATCCGGATCGACGAGAAGGCCGGCGTCTTCCACGTTCGTGGCCGCAGCATCCGGGCTGGCGAGATCGTGACAGTCGATGGCAGCCGTGGCGACGTCCTGGCGGGCGCGGTGCAGATGATCGAGCCCGAGCTGACGGGCGACTTCGCCACCCTGATGGGGTGGGCCGACGGGTTCCGGCGCCTCAGGGTGCGGGCCAATGCCGAGACGCCCCTGGATGCCCGCACCGCCCGCCAGTTCGGCGCCGAGGGCATAGGCCTGTGCCGGACCGAGCACATGTTCTTCGATGACCAGCGCATCCAGGCGGTCCGGGAGATGATCCTGGCCGATGACGAGGCCGGCCGCCGCACCGCCCTGGCGAAGATCCTGCCCATGCAGCGGGCCGACTTCGTCGAGATCTTCGGCATCATGGAGGGGCTGCCGGTCACCATCCGCCTCCTCGACCCGCCCCTGCACGAGTTCCTGCCCCAGACCGAGGACGATGTCCGCGCGGTGGCCGCGGCCGGGGGGCTGGACGCCGACAAGCTCTGGCGCCGGGTCCGCGAGTTGCATGAGACCAACCCCATGCTGGGGCACCGGGGCTGCCGCCTCGGCATCTCGTACCCCGAGATCTACGAGATGCAGGTCCGGGCCATCTTCGAGGCGGCCTGCGAGATCGCCGGGGCTGGCCGAACGGCGCCGATCGTAGAGATCATGCATCCCCTGGTGGCGAAGGGCGAGGAGATGCGTTTCCTGCGCAACCTGACCGACCGAGTAGCGAAGGCGGTGATGGCCGAGCGTGGCGTGGAGTTGCCCTACGCGGTCGGCACCATGGTCGAGTTGCCCCGTGCGGCCCTCAGGGCCGCCGATCTCGCGGAGTCCGCCGAGTTTTTCTCGTTCGGGACCAACGACCTGACCCAGACGACCTTCGGCATCAGCCGGGACGACTCCGGGCGGTTCCTGAACGCCTATCTGGAGAAGGGCATCTTCGAGAAGGATCCCTTCGTCAGCCTGGACCAGGAGGGGGTCGGCGACCTGATCCGCATCGCCGCCGAGCGTGGCCGCGCGGCGCGTCCGGGGGTCAAGCTCGGCATCTGCGGCGAGCATGGCGGCGACCCCGCCTCAATCCAGTTCTGCGAGGCCATCGGCCTGGACTATGTCAGCTGCTCACCCTTCCGTACGCCCATCGCCCGCCTCGCCGCGGCCCAGGCGGCGCTGGGCGAACGCGAGAAGGACCGCTGAGGTCGGAGAGGGCTAGCAGATGACCGCTTTTGACCCCGCCACCGCCACCGCCACCTATCTGGCCACCCTCGACGCGACCAGCCACGCGCGGGCGACCGCCTACACCCAGGGTGGGCACTGGATCCTGCTCTGGACCACCCTGGTGGGCCTGGCTGTGATCATGGTGATCCTGAGGTCTGGCGTTCTCGTCCGGGTGAGGGACTGGCTGGAGGCCCGCGGGATTGGGCCGCTCCGACTTACGGCCCTGGTCCTCGGACTTTCCTTCGGTATCGAGGCCGTCCTGAACCTCCCGTGGTCCGTCTATGCCGACTGGTCCCGTGAGAAGGGATACGGACTCACAAGCCAGGCCTTCTCAGGCTGGATCTCGGAATATGCCCTGGGCGGCGTCCTCGGAATCCTGTTCACCGTCCCGATGGGCGTGGCCCTCTACGCCCTGATCCGTCGGTCGCCCCGGTTCTGGTGGGCCTGGTCGGGTGCACTCGTGGCTGGTGGATTCACGGTCATGATGGTGGTCGCGCCGGTGCTCATCGATCCCCTCTTCAACCAGTACAAGCCCGCGCCGCCCGGACCGGTCCGGGATGCGGTCGTCGCCCTGGCCAAGGCCAACGGAGTCCCCTCGGACCGTATCTTCATCTATGACGGCTCGCGCCAGTCCAACCGCTACACGGCCAACGTCTCGGGCCTGATGGGCAGCGCGCGGATCGCCATGAGCGACGTGATGTTCAAGAAGGACGCGGACATCCCGGAGGTCCGCGCCGTGGTGGGCCACGAGATGGGGCACTACGTCCTGGGTCATGTGTGGCGCAACGCCATTGTCCTGTCCGTCCTGGCGGTGCTGGGCCTCTTCCTTGTCGACCGGCTGTTCCCCTTCGCCGCCCGTCTGCTGGGCGCGCCGGGCGTGCGGGACCTGGCGGACCCGGCGGGATATCCTGTGGTCGCCGCCCTGCTCCTCGTTCTGGGCCTGGTGTCCACCCCGTTGACCGCGAGCCTGACGCGCATCGGCGAGATTGAGTCCGACCGCTTCTCCCTGGAACGCGCCCGGGAGCCCGACGGCCTGGCCCGGGCCCTGGTCAAGACCATCGAGTACCGGGCCGCGACCCCCGACCGGCTCGAGGAAATGCTGTTCTACACCCACCCCTCGGTCGGATCCCGGGTGAGGATGGCGATGGACTGGAAGGCGGCCCAACAGGCCGAGCCCATGCCGGTGACCCTGGTCCGTCCGGACCAGGTCCCCCGATAACGCCGGGCGTCTTCAGGCGGGACTCCTTCAGTCCGGTGACAAACCACACAATTGCTCCCCCAAGGGGGAGTTCCCGGCGAAGCCGGGTGAGGGGGTCTGCGGAGGGGCCGTTGACCCCCTCCGGCCCGCTGCGCGGTCCACCTCCCCCTGGGGGGAGGAATTACAGCGCCCAATTGCTCCCCCAAGGGGGAGCTCCGACCGGAGGTCGGTGAGGGGGTCTGCGGAGGGGCCGTTGACCCCCTCCGGCCCGCTGCGCGGTCCACCTCCCCCTGGG
>CANGRP010000142.1 GCA_947456005.1 Caulobacteraceae bacterium | reverse complement strand
CATGAAGGCGGCGAGCACGTTCCGGCCCAGGGCGAGTTCGCCCAGTTCGGTGGAGGGACCGTCTGCGATGACATCGCCGGTCGCTACCTTGTCGCCCACCTGGACCAGCGGACGCTGATTGATGCAGGTCGAAGTGTTGGAGCGCTGGAACTTCTGTAGCCGGTAGATATCGACGCCGGACTTGGAGGGATCGCTCTCCTCCGTCGCCCGGATCACGATGCGGGTGCCGTCGATCTGCTCGACCACGCCGGTGCGGCGGGCGACGACCACGGCGCCGGAGTCCACCGCCACGATGCTCTCCATGCCGGTGCCGACCAGGGGCGCATCCGACTGGATGAGCGGCACGGCCTGCTTCTGCATGTTCGAGCCCATCAGGGCGCGGTTGGCGTCATCGTTCTCAAGGAACGGGATGAGCGAGGCGGCGACCGAGACGACCTGCTTGGGCGAGACGTCCATCAGATCGACATCGGCCTTGGGCAGAAGGGAGGGCTCGCCGTTGATCCGGCCGGGGACCAGGTCCTCGACGATCTCGCCGTTCTCGACCCGGATATTGGCCTGGGCGATCACGTGCTTGGCCTCTTCCATCGCCGACATGTAGACCACCTCGTCGGTGGTCCGGCCGTCCTTGATGCGGCGATAGGGGCTCTCGATGAAGCCGTACTTGTTGACCACCGCATGGGTGGCCAGAGAGTTGATCAGGCCGATGTTCGGACCTTCCGGCGTCTCGATGGGGCAGATCCGGCCGTAGTGGGTCGGATGCACGTCGCGCACCTCGAAGCCCGCGCGCTCACGGGTCAGGCCGCCGGGGCCGAGGGCCGAGAGACGCCGCTTGTGGGTGATCTCAGACAGCGGATTGGTCTGGTCCATGAACTGCGACAGCTGGGACGAGCCGAAGAACTCGCGCACCGCCGCCGCCGCCGGCTTGGCGTTGATCAGGTCGTGCGGCATGACCGTGTCGATGTCGACCGAGCTCATCCGCTCCTTGATCGCGCGCTCCATGCGGAGCAGACCGACCCGGTACTGGTTCTCGAGGAGCTCGCCCACCGAGCGCACCCGCCGGTTGCCGAGGTTGTCGATATCGTCGATCTCGCCGCGACCGTCGCGAAGGCCGACCAGGGTCTTCAGGACCGCAAGGACATCGTCCTTCCGCAGGACGCGCACATCATCGGGACAGTCGAGCTCCAGGCGCATGTTCATCTTCACCCGGCCGACCGAGGACAGGTCGTAACGCTCGGAATCAAAGAAGAGCGACTTGAACATGGCCTCGGCGGCCTCGACCGTCGGCGGCTCGCCCGGGCGCATGACCCGGTAGATGTCGAACAGGGCGTCCTCACGGGCGGTGTTCTTGTCGATCCGCAGGGTGTTGCGGATGTAGGCGCCCATGTTGACCTCGTCGACGTCGAGGAGGTCAAAGCCGGTGAAGCCCTGGGCTTCAAGCTCGGCGATCACGCCGGGATCCAGCTCGTCGCCAGCCTCGGCGTAGATCTCGCCGGTCTCCATGTTGACGAGGTCGCGGGCCATGTAGCGGCCGGTGAGGGCCTCGGGCGGCAGGAGCAGGCTGGTCAGGCCGGCGTCTGCAAAGCGCTTGGCGTTCCGCGCCGAGATCTTCTGGCCGGCGGGGGCGATCTCCTCGCCGGTGTCGGCGTTGACCAGGGCAAAGGCCGGCTTCACGCCCCGCCAGCGGTCAGGGCGATAGGGCGTGGTCCAGCCGCCCTCGCGCTTCTCGCAACGGACGCTGTCGTAGAAGGTTCCGAGGATTTCCTCGCCATCCATCCCCAGGGCCATGAGGAAGGTCGTGGCCGGCAGCTTCCGGCGACGGTCGATGCGGACATAGACCACGTCCTTGGCGTCGAATTCGAAGTCGAGCCAGGAGCCGCGGTAGGGAATCACGCGGGCGGCGAACAGCAGCTTGCCCGAGGCGTGGGTCTTGCCCTTGTCATGGTCGAAGAAGACGCCGGGAGAACGGTGCATCTGCGAGACGATCACCCGCTGGGTGCCGTTCACGATGAAGGTGCCCTTCTCGGTCATGAGCGGGATGTCGCCCATGTAGACGTCCTGCTCCTTGATGTCCTTCACGGAGCGGGCGCCGGTCTCCTCGTCGGTCTCGAACACGATCAGGCGCAGCTTGACCTTCAGCGGCGCGGCGAAGGTCATGTCGCGCTGAACGCACTCCTCGACGTCGTACTTGGGCTCCTCGAACTCGTAGGAGACGTACTCCAGGACCGCGCGCTCATTGAAATCCTTGATCGGGAAGACCGAGCGGAACACAGCCTCGATGCCCTCATCCCTCCGGGGACCCGAGCGCGCCTCGCGCTGCAGGAACTGCTCGTAGGAGGAACGCTGGACCTCGATGAGGTTCGGCATCTGCACGGCCTCGGGAATGCGGCCGAAAGACTTGCGGATCCGCTTCTTGCCGGTGAAGGACTGAGCCATTGTATTCCCTTGAACAGCGCGCAGGACGGATCCCGGGCGCAGAATGTGCATCCTGTCGTCCACCCTTGAACCCCCGGAAGGCCGGAGGCCGGACGCTGCAGGCCCCCATCTCGCCGGGGGCGTTCCCTCGCGCGGCCGAAGGGCGACTGGCCACGCCTCGGAACAGAGGCGCGCGAAACGGCTGGCCAAGGCCAGTGGAATCGCGAATGGCGGGAGGTAGTCGATAATCCCGCCCAAGGGAAGAGCATGACGTCAAGAAACTGCAACATGACAAGTCCGGACCGGAGACGCGCGATGGAGCTGATGACGGCGGGCATGGCCACCGCCCTTTCCCTCCCGGCTATTGCCCGAGCCGAAAGGCCGGACTTCGGACCCTGCGCTGGCTTCATCGCCTCCGCCCCTGGTCGCCGCAGGACACGGACACGGGGAGAAGCCCCTGCAGGGCGGCGGTTCCGGCTGGACAGCCCCTTCCGGGTCGCTTCGGTCTCCAAGATGGTCGCCGCATCCGTGATCGTCCCGATCGCCACCAGCCTTCCCGGGGGACTCGACGCGGATGTCTCGGACCGGGTCGGGTTTCGACTCCGGCATCCCGCCTGGCCGGAAACGCCGATCCGCCTGCGACACCTCCTGTCGCACACGAGCGGCCTGAGGAACGGTCCGAGCTATCCCGTACCCGCGGGTCGGCTGCTGTCCTCAGCCTTCACCCCGGGCGGCGCCCATTTCGATGAGGGCGGCTGGTTTGGTCCCCCGGACTTCCCGCCCGGCGCGCGCTTTTCCTATGCGGACGTGAACTTCGCCGTGCTGGCCCAGTGGGCGGAACAGGTCACAGGCCAGCGCTTCGACCATTTGATGCGGGACCGGCTCCTCGCCCCCGCCGGGACGGACGCCGGCTACAACTGGAGCAGCGTATCGCAGGCCGCCCGCCTCAGGGCCGCTCCGGGGCTCCGGCGCCAGGGAGACGCCTGGGTCGCCCAGGTCGACTCCGCTCCCCCGCCTGCGCCGCGGGCTTCAGTCCTCGCAGCGCCTGAGAAGCCCACCCTTGCCGACACTGATGTCCTGCCGGGCGAGAACGGCTTCGCCTTCTCACCGCAGGGTGGCCTGCGCGCCAGCCTCGCGGACATGGACCGTCTTGCCCGGCGCTGGCTTGCGGAGCCCGAGGCCTTCCAGGCGATGGAAGACGCCGTCTGGCGCCTGGGGCCGGAGGGCGCCGACAACGAAGGCGGGGTGCTCCTGGCTTACGGACTGGGGGTCCAGGTGCTGACCGGGCGGCCGGGCCCGGCGGGGGACGCCTTCTTCGGGCCTGACTCGGCGGACTGGCGAGGCCATCTTGGCGACGCCTATGGCTGGATGACGGGACTTTTCTGGAACCGGCGGACGGGAGAGAGCCTTGCCTGGGCGCTGAACGGCATGCCCGAGACCGGCCGGCCGCCGGGGCGGCTCACTTCGCTGACGGCGCCGGAGGAGATCCTCATCGCAGCCGGATTGAAGGCCCTCGGACGCAAAACGGGCCCGGGGTGATCCCCGGGCCCGCCTGAAAAGACGCGAAGCCGCGCCGTCCGATTACTTGATCTGGACGGAGGCGCCGGCTTCCTCGAGCTTCTTCTTGACCTCTTCGGCCTGCTGCTTGGAGACGTTCTCGACCACGTTCTGGGGCGCGCCTTCCACCAGGTCCTTGGCTTCCTTCAGGCCAAGGTCCGGACGAACGCCGCGGACTTCCTTGATCACGTTGATCTTCTTGTCGCCACCGGCGGTCAGGACGACGGTGAACTCGGTCTGCTCTTCGACGGCTTCGGCCGGAGCGGCGCCCGCAGCGGCCACGGCGGCGACGGCCACCGGAGCGGCGGCGGAGACGCCCCACTTGTCTTCGAGCAGCTTGGACAGCTCAGCGGCTTCCAGGACGGTCAGGGCGGAGAGGTCTTCAACCAGCTTTTCGAGCTTGGACATGGTTAGGTTTCCTTGGGATCAGGGGATGAGGGGATTTCGGAAAGTGACGGTCAGGCGGCGTCCTTCGCGGCGTAGGCGCCCATGACGCGGGCCAGCTGGCCGGCGGGAGCCTGAAGCACGCCGGCGACCTTGGTCGCGGGCGCCTGCAGGAGGCCGATGAGCTTGCTCCGGAGCTGGTCCAGCGACGGCAGGGTGGCCAGGGCCCCCACGCCGGCGGCGTCCAGAATGGTCTCGCCCATGAAGCCGCCACGAATGGCGAGCTTGTCGTTTTCCTTCGCGAACTGGCTGGCCACCTTGGCGGCGGTCACGGGGTCCGGCGCATAGGCGATGGCGACGGGCCCGGTGAAGAGGGCGTCGCCCGCCTCGCCGAGGGATCCGGCCAGGGCCTTCTGGGCCAGGGTGTTCTTGACCACCTTGAAGTGGGCGCCTTCCTTGCGGAGGCGTCCGCGAAGTTCCGTCATTTCCGCAACGGTCAGACCCAGGTTGTGGGTCACGACCACGGCGCCGGCGCCTGCGAAATCGCCCTTGAGCGTTTCGATGGCGACCTGCTTTTGAGCGCGGTCCATTGCGGTCTCCATACTCGGAACCGGCTTCGGGACCATTCCCGGAGCCGTACGCACGCCCGTCAGCCCCCGAAAGGGCCTGGGACGACCTGTCCGTGTGAGAAGCCGCGGCGCCGGTCCGCGGCGAGCCGCCGGCCGGTCAACCTCATCTTCCCGTCTCCCTGCGATACCGGAGGGGCTCCTCCGGCGATTACGGCCCCGGTGACCCCGGGACCCCGCAGTTCTTGGACAGGATCGGGGGCGGACCCCCGAACCCGCCGCCTCCCGAAGGAGGGGCGAAACTCTAGAAGGCGCGGTGGCTACACGATGCACCGCCGCATGGCAAGGCTTGGCCGGGTCTCAGGGGCGCTCGAAGATCGCCGCAATGCCCTGCCCGCCCCCGATGCACATGGTCTCGAGGCCATAGCGGCCCTTCCGGCGGTCCAGCTCGCGCAGGAGGTTGGCCAGGATCCGCCCGCCGGTGGCGCCGATGGGATGGCCGAGGGAGATGCCGGAGCCGTTGACGTTCAGGCGGTCGCGGTCGTCCCAGCCCCAGCCCCGCAGCACGGCCAGGACCTGAGGCGCAAAGGCCTCGTTCAGCTCCACCAGGTCGATATCGTCCCAGGACATGCCGGTGCGGGCGAACAGGCGCTCCACGGCCGGCACGGGGCCGATGCCCATGCGCGAGGGATCGCATCCCGCCGCCGCCCAGCTGACGAACCAGCCCATGGGGTCCAGGTTCAGCTCGGCCAGCTTGTCCTCGGCCACCACCAGGCAGGCGGCGGCGGCGTCGTTCTGCTGGCTGGCGTTGCCGGCGGTGACCACCCCGCCCTTCTCGATGGCGCGAAGCTGGCCAAGGGTTTCCGGGGTCGCGTCCGGCCGAACGCCCTCGTCCTTGGCGAACAGGATGGGGTCGCCCTTCTTCTGCTTGACCGGCACGGGCACCAGTTCGTCGTCGAATTTGCCGGCGGCCCAGGCGGCGGCGGCGCGCTGGTGGCTCATGGCGGCGTACTCGTCGCATTCCTCGCGGCTGATCTGGTAGTCGCGGGCCAGGTTGTCCGCCGTCTCGATCATGCCCGAAATGACGCCAAAGCGCTCGATAGGCTGGCTCATCACCCGGCCGCGGGCCAGGCGGTCATGCATCGTCACCGAGCCGGCGCGGGCCCCGCTGCGCATATCGAGGGAGTAGTACTCGACATTGCTCATGCTCTCGACGCCACCGGCGATGACGACGTCGGCGACGCCGGTCTGGACCATCATGGCCGCGTCGATCACCGCCTGCAGGCCGGATCCACAGCGACGGTCCAGCTGGTAGCCGGGCACGGAGATCGGAAAGTCGGCCGCCAGGGCCGACCAGCGGGCGATGCAGGGCGCCTCGCCGTTGCCGTAGCCCTGGGCGAAGATCACGTCGTCCACCCGGCCTGGATCGACGCCGGTGCGCTCCATCAGGGCGCGCAGGATCACGGCGCCCAGCTCGCCGGCGGTCAGGCTGGCCAGGCTCCCCTGGAACTTGCCCACGGCAGTGCGGATCGGGCTGACAATGGCGGCGCGTCTCATGGGGGCTTCCTCCAGCTTTTCGTCACTCGTCCCTGCGGCCGTTACCCCGCGCCCGTCAAGAGGCGCGGTTTCATTCTGGCCGACGGACGCCCTGTCCGACCTTGCAGCGCAGGATCACGCCGTCCCAAAGGTCATCATTCTGATCGTGCAACTCCGTCGATCCCGGCGCGGTCCAGGCCGCGACCTCGCGCCAGAAGGCGAGGGCCGGGGTATTCCGACGGGCGACGGGGATCTCCCAGAGTCCGGGGCGCACGGCGAGCATCGCGATCGCTGGATGGAAAGCGACACGCTCGCGACGGT
>CANGRP010000141.1 GCA_947456005.1 Caulobacteraceae bacterium | reverse complement strand
GTCCACCACGGGGTGCGGATCACCGACAGCGCCATCGTCGCCGCCGCCACCCTGGCCAACCGCTACAGCACCGACCGCTTCCTGCCCGACAAAGCCATCGACCTGGTCGACGAGGCGGGCAGCCGGGTGCGCATGGCCGTGGACTCCAAGCCCGAGGAACTGGACGAGATCGATCGCCGGGTCGTCCAGCTGAAGATCGAGCGCGAGGCCCTGACCAAGGAAAGCGACGAGGCCTCCCGCCAGCGTCTCGAGAAGCTGGAAGACGAGCTCGACGACCTCGAGGGCCAGTCCGCAGAGATGACCGCCCGCTGGAAAGCCGAAAAAGAGAAGGTCTCCTCCGCCGCCCAGGTGCGCGAGGCCCTCGACCGCCTGCGCGCCGAACTGGTGGCCGCCCAGCGCCGGGGCGACCTGCAGAGGGCCTCCGAGATCGCCTACGGCGAGATCCCGCCGCTTGAGAAGCAGCTGGCCGAGGCCGAGCAGAAGGCCGCCGGCGACGCCGTCAGCCCTGAGGTGGTGGACGCCGCCCAGATCGCCGCGGTGGTCTCCCGCTGGACGGGCGTGCCGGTCGACAGGATGCTGGAGGGCGAGCGCGAGAAGCTGCTGCGCATGGAGGACTCCCTGCGCGGCCGGGTGGTCGGCCAGGAGGAGGCCCTCGAGGCCGTCTCAGACGCCGTCCGCCGGGCCCGCGCCGGCCTGCAGGATCCCGCCCGGCCGATTGGCTCCTTCCTCTTCCTGGGCCCGACGGGCGTGGGCAAGACCGAGCTGACCAAGGCCCTGGCTGAGTTCCTGTTTGACGATGAGTCCGCCATCACCCGCCTCGACATGAGCGAGTACATGGAGAAGCACTCGGTCAGCCGCATGATCGGGGCGCCGCCCGGCTATGTCGGCTACGACGAGGGCGGGGCCTTGACCGAGGCGGTGCGCCGCCGGCCCTACCAGGTGGTGCTCTTCGACGAGGTCGAGAAGGCCCATCCGGACGTGTTCAACGTCCTCCTCCAGGTGCTGGACGACGGTCGCCTGACCGACGGCCAGGGCCGGACCGTGGACTTCCGCAACACCCTCCTGATCATGACCTCCAACCTGGGCTCGGAGTTCCTGGCCAGCCAGAAGGAGGGCGAGGATGTCGAGGCGGTGCGGGGCGATGTCATGGGCGTGGTCCGCGGCCACTTCCGGCCCGAGTTCCTGAACCGGGTGGATGAGATCATCCTGTTCCGCAGGCTGGGCCGGGCCGAGATGGACAACATTGTCCGCATTCAGCTGAAGCGCCTGGAGAAGCTGCTCGCCGACCGTCGGATGACCCTGTCGCTGGACGACGCGGCCATGACCTGGATGGCCGACAAGGGCTACGACCCGGTCTACGGCGCCCGGCCGCTCAAGCGGGTGATCCAGAAGGAGCGGGTGGACCCCGTGGCCCGCAAGCTGCTGCAGGGCGACCTGTTGGATGGCTCGGTCATCGCCGTAACGACGGGCGCCGATGGCCTGGTGATCGGCCGGCCCCAGGTGCACTGACGCAGGGGCGGGGCGAGGCTCAGTCCTCGCCCCGCACCTTCCCCCGGAGGGACTTCACGCCTCCCCGGCGTACCTTGCCCTCCACCCGGCGGACCTTCGAGGCCAGGGTCGGGCGGGTGCGTTTGCGCGGCGGCGGCGGCGGCTCGGCGGCCTTGCGGATGAGCTCCACCAGCCGCTGCAGGGCCTCGGCCCGGTTCCGTTCCTGGCTCCGGTGGGTCATGACGCTGAGCACCAGCACCCCGTCCTGGGTCAGGCGCCGGCCCGCCAGCTTCATGAGCCGGACGGCGACGTCATTGGGCAGGGACGGCGACTTACGGACATCGAAGCGCAGCTCGACGGCGGTGGAGACCTTGTTGACGTTCTGCCCGCCCGGTCCCGCCGCGCGGATGAAGCGCTCGGTGATCTCGTCCTCGGGGATGAGGATGTCCGGGGTGACCTCGATCATGGCCAGCGCCCGAGCTCAGGCGGCGCGGCAGGCGGGGCAGAGGCCGCGGGCTTCCAAGGTCAGACTACGCACCGAGTACCCCGCTTCTGCTGCAGCCGCCAGGCCGGCGTCGAGGCCGGGCTCGAACTCCCGGGCTGCACCACAACAGTCACAGATCAAGAAGGCGGCCCGGTGGGCGTCGCCCCGAATCCGGCAGGGCACGTAGGCGTTCAGGCTTTCGATGCGGTGGGCGAAGCCCTGCTTTTCCAGGAAGTCGAGGGCCCGGTACACGGTGGGCGGCTTGGCCGGGGCGCCATTGCCTCCGAAGGCGGCGATCATGTCGTAGGCCTTGAGCGGGGCGTCCGCCGAAAGCAGCAACTCAAGGACCCGACGGCGCGGCGCGGTCAGGCGCTCACGAGCGTCGACGCAGCGCGCCTCCGCGTCGGCCAGGGCCGCCGCAAGCCCCTGTCCGGCCAGGCCCTGTCCAGGGCCGTCATCGTGTCCGCAATCATGCGCCATGGCCAAGGGCTAGCCCTGAAGCCGTGCGGACGCAACCGCGCCGTGGTCAGCCCTCGTCGGCCGAGCCGCCGCCCTGGCCTTCATCGCCCTCGAAGCTGCGGGGCGCCCGGCGGCCGCGCGGGGGTCGCGCCTCCTCAACCACGGCCTCGGCCCGCGGGCGGCGCGGGCGCAGGAAGTCGGGCGCCTGGCTCTCTGCGCCATCCTCGCTGCGAAGGGTGGGAGAGGGCGGCCGGTCCTCGGCGGGGGGAGCGATGGCGCCGCCGCTCGGCTCGACCACGGCCATGGGGTCGCGCTCGGGGCGGTCCTCGCGGTTCCGCTCGGGGCGGTCCTCGCGGTCGCGCCAGCGATCCCGGCGTCCGCCCTCCAAACGCTCTCCGCGGGGGCGGTCGTCGCGCGGGCGGTCTTCTCTTTGGCGGTCTTCTCTGGGCCGGTCTTCTCTGGGCCGGTCGTCGCGCTGCCGCTCCTCGCGGGGGCGGTCGTCCCTTGGCCTGTCT
The DNA here is from genome assembly GCA_947456005.1 of Caulobacteraceae bacterium. Lineage (GTDB taxonomy): Bacteria > Pseudomonadota > Alphaproteobacteria > Caulobacterales > Caulobacteraceae > Phenylobacterium. Next base: position 3,934 of record CANGRP010000141.1, on the reverse strand, counting down.
TCCCGGGGCCTGTCTTCCCGGGGCCTGTCTTCCCGGGGCCTGTCGTCCCTTTGGCGCTCTTCGCGGGGACGGTCGTCCCGCGGCCTGTCGTCGCGTGGGCGGTCATCGCGGTCGCGGAAGCGTTCGCGGCGGTCGTCCCGGTCGCGCCAGGATCCGCGGTCGCGGGGTTCGGCCTCCGCCTCTGAAGGCTCAACCTCGGCGGCGCCCTCTCCGGGCTCTTCCTCGAAGTCGACGTCGAAGCCCGAATTGTACTGGTCGCGGCCGATGATCTCGGAAGCCGGCCGGGTGGGCTGCATGGCCCGGATCAGGCGGAAATAGTGCTCAGCGTGCTGGAGGAAGTTCTCCGCAAGGACACGGTCGCCCGAGGAGGCGGCGTCGCGGGCCAGCTGCTGGTAGCGCTCGAAGACGGTCTGTGCGTTGCCACGGACCTTGACCCCCTCGGGGCCGTTGGACTCCAGGGCCCGGTTCGCATTGTGCTGCTGAGGCTTGCCACCGGCGCTGCGATTGCGACCGCGCTGACGCTTCATGCCCTTGAAATCTCTCATGTCCTGCCGTTCCGCCGACCCGCCGACTCAAGACGGGCTAGGGCTGTTCTTCTGTCCTGTCCGCCGGGTTCCTCCCGACGAAGATGATCCGAAGATGAAAAGTTCCCGTCGTCCCACCCGGCGACTGGCGTTTCGCTTTTCACGGAACGGCCTGCCGGCCCGGGGCCCGATCCTGAGGGTCAGGCGGTCCATGGCGTCGACGGTTTGAGTGGAGACCGGGAGTCCGTCTAGCGGCTCAGCCGTGAGTTTCCAAGGGGTTTTTCATGCCCGTCACGACGCGGTCGTGGGTCGACAGGTCGGGCAGGGTCTCGACCTCCAGGGCCCCCGCCTGCCGGAAGAGGGCCTCGACCGCCACCCTCTGGTCAAAACCGATTTCCACCAGGAACCGCCCGCCGGGCTTGAGCACGCGAAGGACCTCTGGCGCCAGGGTCCGATAGGCGTCCAGACCGTCGACGCCCCCGTCCAGGGCCAGCCGGGGCTCGTAGACCCGCACCTCGGGATCCAGGGTCTCGATCACGTCGGTGGCGATGTAGGGCGGGTTGGAGACCACAAGGTCGAAGCCGTTGCCACCAAGGCCAGCTGTCCAGTCCCCCCGCAGGAGGGCGACTCGACCCGCCATGCCCAGGCGGGCGGCGTTGTCGCGGGCGACGGCGAGGGCCTCTTCCGACGCGTCCACACCCAGGCCGCGGCCCGCCGGGCGCTCGGCGAGGATCGCGAGGAGGATGGCGCCCGAGCCGACTCCAAGATCCAGGAGGCTGAACGGGCGGCCCTCGGGAAACAGGCGCAGGGCGTGGTCAACAATGACCTCCGTCTCGGGCCTGGGCGTCAGGACGTCCGGGGTCACGCCAAGCATGAGGTTCCAGAAGCCGCGTCGGCCCAGGATGTGGCTGACAGGCTCCCGGCGGATGCGCCGTTCCAGATAGTCGTCCAGGCGTTCGACCTGTCCGGCGTCCAGTTCGCGGTAGGGGTCTGCGACGATGTCCGCCCGGGTGACGCTGCAGGCGGCCTCCACCAGGACCCGGGCGTCGATCACCGGACCGGGTATCCCCGCCGCCTCCAGGCGGGCGCGAGCCCCCTGCCAGGCCTGGAGGAGGTTGCGGGTCACTCGGGATCGCCCGGCGTGCTGCAGGCGTCACCGACCCGTATGGCGCCGCCATGGGTGACCTGGACGTAGATCCCGCAGTCCCGGTGGCCGAAGTGCTCGAAGAGGTGCTCCACCAGGGGCATGTCCCTCTCGGCGGTGTCCGGGTCCACCTCGGTGGCGGCGCAACGGACGATGGGGGCGAAGACCGTCGCCCGGGCGAACCCGAGCAGGAGGTTGCGGCCCTTCCAGCCGTTCTCGACCCAGGGCGGCCAGCCCTCGACGTAGAGGTTGGCCCGGAAGCGCATGGGATCGACCGGACGACCGATCCGGGCCTCCAGGTCGCGGACGCTCGCCAGGTTGACGATGGAGACGTGCCCGGCGGGATGGTCGAGAAACTGGTAGTCCGGGGCCTGGAGCACCTGCACACCGTCGCGGGCGTCGTCGCCCAGGAGGTCGCGGACCCAGGCGGCGAAGCCCTCACGTCCGGCTCCTGCGCCGAGGTCGCCGTGGAAGTCGGGGCGACCCGGGGCCGAGGCGGACAGGTCGGTCCCGGCGACGCGGGTGCGGGCCGCCGCCACGACGGGGTGGGCCGCCAGGACGGCGAACTTCATCTTCGGGACGTACTTCGGCGCCTCAGGATCGAAGCCGGAGGGGCCGTTCTCCACCACCCAGCGACGGTCCTGGGCGATGGCCCGGCCAGGAACCAGGTCGACCTGGGTCAGGGCTTCCGCCGAGAAGCCCTTGATCGGATACCGGAAGAGGCCGGTGATGAGGGCTTCCATCAGGCGAACTCCGCTTCCAGGCTGGCCAGCCGCGCCGCCTGGTCCTCGGCGATCAGCGGGTTGATGATGTCGTCCAGGGACTCGCCCTCCAGCACCTTGGCCAGGTTGTAGAGGGTCAGGTTGATCCGGTGATCCGTCACCCTCCCCTGAGGGTAGTTGTAGGTGCGGATGCGCTCGGACCGGTCGCCCGACCCGACCTGGCTGCGGCGGGAGTCCGCCCGCGCGGCGTCAAGGGCCTCTCGCTTCTGGTCGTACAGGCGCGCCTGGAGAACCTTCATCGCCCGGGCCCGGTTCTGGTGCTGCGACTTTTCCGACGACGTCACGACGATCCCGGTGGGGAGGTGGGTGATGCGCACGGCGGAGTCGGTCTTGTTGACGTGCTGTCCGCCCGCGCCGGACGAGCGATAGGTGTCGATGCGCAGGTCCGCCTCGCGGATCTCGATGTCCACGTCCTCCACCTCCGGCAGGACGGCCACCGTGGCCGCCGAGGTGTGGATTCGCCCGCCAGCCTCGGTCTCAGGCACGCGCTGGACCCTGTGGACCCCGCTCTCGAACTTCAGACGGCCGAAGACGCCCTCGCCGGTGATCGAGGCGATGATCTCCTTGTAGCCGCCGACCTCGCCCTCGGAGATGGAGTCGATCTCGATCCGCCAGCCCTGCAGGGCGGCGTAGCGTTGGTACATCCGGAACAGGTCTCCGGCGAACAGGGCGGCTTCGTCCCCGCCGGTTCCAGCCCGCACTTCAAGGATGGCCGAGGCGTTCTCGTCGCGGTCGCGGGGGGCGAGGAGCAGGGCGACCTCGTGCTCAAGGTCCGGCAGGCGGGCCTTCAGGGCCTCCAGCTCATCCCGGGCCAGGGCGGACATGTCGGCGTCGCCGGATGCCGCCATCTCCTCCAGCTCGGGCGCCTCGGCGCGGACCTTCTCCAGGGCGCGGACGGCCTCCACCACGGGCTTGAGCTCGGAATGCTCGCGCGACAGGCGCACGATCTCAGCACCGTCCGAGGCGGCGGACATGCGGGCCTCGATCTCGTGGAAACGGCCGAGGACCTGGTCGAGTCGGGCTTGGGGAAGGCGCAAGGGTCGGGATCTTCAGGGGGGCGGGAGAGGCAGGCTTCTAGCCCGCCGCGCGCGGCTTGCCAAATCCCGGGGGCTGGCCGGCGAAGGGGCGGGCGACCCGCAGGGGGCCGCCCGCGATCCGCGTTCGGATCAGACGCGGACGCCGCTCAGCGAGGCGTTGCCGAAGGCGCCGAGCTTGACGTTGCCCGACAGGCTGTCGCCGCTGACGGTGGCTTCGAACTCCAGGGTCATCGGCATCGGGCTGGTGATGGACGAGGACCAGATCAGCTTGTCGCCATCGACCTTGCCGGAGATTTCTTGGTCGCCCATGCGGCCCGTCGTCTTGCCGGTGAAGGTGTCGCCATTGGTGGTGATGGAGGCGTTCACTTCCTGAGCGCCCATCGGGGTGTTGATCGTGATCTTCCAGTTGCCGTCCGCAGACATGGCTCTCTCCTCTTTGCGAAGCGG
>CANGRP010000140.1 GCA_947456005.1 Caulobacteraceae bacterium | reverse complement strand
CCGGCCCGTTTTTCTGTGGGCGGAACCCAGGGCCGGGACCGGTGCGGGGATCGATGCTTGCGCCTCTCCGAGTCCCCCTCTAAACGGGCGCCTTAGCCTTCAATCCGGCCGGGACGCAGCGCGCAGGCGCGCGCGCTGGCCCTGCGCGCGAGTGTTCCCATGCCCAAACGCACCGACATCTCCTCCATTCTGATCATCGGCGCCGGGCCCATCGTCATCGGTCAGGCCTGCGAGTTCGACTATTCCGGCGTCCAGGCCTGCAAGGCGCTGCGGGCCGAGGGCTACCGGATCATCCTGGTCAATTCCAACCCCGCCACCATCATGACCGACCCGGACGTGGCGGACGCGACCTATGTCGAGCCGATCACGCCGGAAATGGTCGAGAAGATCATCGCCGCCGAGCGTCCCGACGCCCTCCTGCCGACCATGGGCGGCCAGACCGCCCTGAACACCGCCCTGGCCCTGGAAAGCCGCGGCGTCCTGGCCCGCTACGGGGTGGAGATGATCGGCGCCCGGGCCGAGGTCATCGACAAGGCCGAGGACCGCCAGAAGTTCCGCGACGCCATGGACAAGCTGGGCCTGGAAAGCCCGAAGTCCAAGGCCGCCCACTCCCTCGAGGAGGCCATGGAGGGCCTGGCCTTCGTCGGCCTGCCCGCCATCATTCGCCCTTCCTTCACCCTGGCCGGGACCGGCGGCGGCATCGCCTACAATGTCGAGGAGTTCCGCGAGATCGTCGAGCGCGGCCTGGACCTTTCGCCGACCACCGAGGTGCTCATCGAGGAGAGCGTCCTGGGCTGGAAGGAGTACGAGATGGAGGTCGTCCGCGACAAGGCGGACAACTGCATCATTGTCTGCTCCATTGAGAACATCGACCCGATGGGCGTCCACACCGGCGACTCCATCACCGTGGCGCCGGCCCTGACCCTGACGGACAAGGAATACCAGATCATGCGGTCGGCCTCGATCGCCGTCCTGCGCGAGATCGGGGTGGAGACCGGGGGCTCGAACGTCCAGTTCGCCATCAACCCGCAGGACGGGCGCATGGTGGTCATCGAGATGAACCCACGGGTGTCTCGATCCTCGGCCCTGGCCTCCAAGGCCACCGGGTTTCCCATCGCCAAGGTCGCGGCGCGGCTGGCGGTGGGCTACACCCTTGATGAACTGATGAACGACATCACCGGGGCCACCCCGGCCTCCTTCGAGCCGTCGATCGATTATGTCGTCACGAAGATTCCGCGCTTCGCCTTTGAAAAGTATCCAGGTTCGGAGCCTTACCTCACCACGTCCATGAAGTCTGTGGGCGAGGTCATGGCCATTGGCAGGACCTTCAAGGAGAGCCTCCAGAAGGCCCTGCGCGGGCTGGAGACCGGCCTGACCGGCCTCGACGAGATCGAGATCGAGGGCGCTGCAGACCCTGAGACCGGCAAGGCGGCGGTCGTCCGCGCCCTGGGGGTTCCCACCCCCGACCGACTGCGCGTCATCGCCCAGGCCTTCCGCCACGGCCTGACCGTTGAGGAGGTCCACAGCGCCTGCGCTTATGAGCCGTGGGTCCTGCGGCAGATCCAGGACCTGGTGCGCCAGGAGGGGTTGGTCCGCGCCGGCGGCCTGCCAACAGAGGCCCACGCCTTCCGGGCCCTCAAGGCCCAGGGCTTTTCTGACGCCCGACTGGCCCGGCTGACCCGCCAGACCGAGGGCGCAGTGCGGGCCGCCCGGCGCGCCCTGGGCGTCCGGCCGGTGTTCAAGCGCATCGACACCTGCGCTGGCGAGTTCCGGGCCGACACGCCCTACATGTACTCGACCTACGAGACCGGCGCCCTCGGCCAGGTCCCGGAGTGCGAGAGCGAGCCCTCTGACCGGCGCAAGGCCGTCATCCTCGGCGGCGGCCCCAACCGGATCGGCCAGGGGATCGAGTTCGACTACTGCTGCTGCCACGCCGCCTTCGCCCTGGCGGACGTCGGGGTGGAGTCCATCATGGTCAACTGCAACCCCGAGACCGTCTCCACCGACTACGACACCTCTGACCGGCTCTACTTCGAGCCCCTCACCGCGGAGGACGTGCTGGAATTGATCGCCGTCGAGCAGTCCCGCGGGACCCTGCTGGGCGTGATTGTCCAGTTCGGCGGCCAGACGCCCCTGAAGCTGGCCCAGGCGCTGGAGGAGGCGGGCATTCCGATCCTCGGCACCAGCCCCGACGCCATCGACCTGGCCGAAGACCGCGAACGCTTCCAGCAGCTGCTCCACCGGCTTCAGATCGCCCAGCCCGTCAACGCCATCGCCCGCTCCCGGGACGAGGCCTTCGCCGGCGCCCACAAGGTCGGCTACCCGGTGGTCATCCGCCCCTCCTACGTGCTGGGCGGCCGGGCCATGGAGATCGTCCGCGACGACGAGCAGCTCGAGCGCTACATCACCACCGCCGTCCAGGTGTCCGGCGACAGCCCGGTGCTGATCGACCAGTATCTTTCGCGCGCCACCGAGGTGGACGTCGACGCCCTGTGCGACGGCGAGACGGTCTTCGTGGCCGGCGTGATGGAGCACATCGAGGAGGCCGGGGTGCACTCCGGCGACTCCGCCTGTTCCCTGCCCCCCTTCTCCCTCCGCCCCGAGACCATCGCCGAGCTCAAGCGCCAGACCGAGGCCATGGCCTTCGCCCTCGGTGTCCGCGGCCTGATGAACGTCCAGTTCGCCATCGAGGAGCCGCACTCCGACGCCCCGCGGATCTTCGTGCTGGAGGTCAATCCGAGGGCCAGCCGTACGGTCCCCTTCGTGGCCAAGACCATCGGCAAGCCCCTGGCGGCCATCGCCGCCCGCGTCATGGCCGGAGAGTCCCTCGCCAGCTTCGGCCTGGTCGAGACGCCCTACGACCACGTGGCGGTCAAGGAAGCGGTCTTCCCGTTCGCCCGCTTCGCCGGGGTCGATACGGTCCTTGGCCCCGAGATGCGCTCGACCGGCGAGGTCATGGGCCTGGACTGGCGGCGCGAGGGCGAGGGCCCCGGTCCAGCCTTCGCCCGGGCCTTCGCCAAGAGCCAGCTGGGCGGCGGCACCGTCCTGCCCTCCGCCGGCGCCGTCTTCGTCTCGGTCAAGGACGCCGACAAGCCCTGGATCGTCGAGCCGGTGAAGCTCCTGCTGGAGCGCGGGTTCAGGATCCTGGCCACAGGCGGAACCGCCGCCTACCTCGCCGACCAGGGCCTGGCGGTCGAGCCCGTGCGCAAGGTGCTGGAAGGCCGGCCGCACATCGTCGACGCCATGAAGAACGGCGAGGTCCAGCTGGTCTTCAACACCACCGAGGGCAAGCAGTCCCTGGCCGACAGCTACGAGATCCGCCGCTCGGCCCTGATGATGAAGATCCCTTACTTCACCACCTCGGCAGGCGCCCTGGCCGCAGCCCAGGCCATCACCGCCATGGCCCACGGCCCCCTCGATGTCCGCCCCCTGCAAGACTACGCGGCCTGACGGCTTAGGCCGGTTCCTGATTGCTCCCCCAAGGGGAAGCTGTCGGCGAATCCGGCTGAGGAGGTCAACGGCGCCTCAGCTGACCCCCTCCGTCGCGCTGCGCGCGCCACCTCCCCCTGATGGGGAGGAAGGACTCAGAAATTGCTCCCCCAAGGGGGAGCTGTCGGCAAAGCCGACTGAGGGGGTCAACGGCGGCTCAGGCCAGCGGCTTGGCCAGGACCAGGTCGTCGTAGTCGTTGGCGCCCACGCGGAAGGTGCGAACTCCGACGGGGGTGAAGCCCTGGCGGGCATAGAAGCCCAGGGCCGGGTCGTTCTTCGAATAGACGCCCAGGAGCAGGCGGTCGAAGCCGTCTTCCCGGGCCGCCGCCTCCACCGCCGCCAGGAGCGCCGCCCCGGTCCCGCCGCCCTGGAACCGGTGCAGGAGGTAGATGCGCTTCAGCTCCACGTCTCCCGCTCCGATTTCAACGGGCAGGTCTGGCGGGCAGGTCAGGGAGAAGCCCACCGGCGCGGCCGTGTCCGGCATTTCGGCCAGCCAGGCCCGCCAGCCGGGGCTCGCCAGCCAGTCGCGGTATAGCTCCGGCCGGTTCTGCACCTCGCAGTGGACCAGGATATCCGCCGCCGGCAGGACGTCGGCATAGGACTCCAGGAAGGTCGCACGGCTCACGAGGGCCAGGGCCTCGGCGTCCTGTGGGCCGCAGGGGCGGATGGTGATCGACATGGGCGGGTCCCCCGGGGCTCTCATTGCGGCGGCGTCTATGGGCAAGCGGGCCGCCCTGCGCTAGGCATGGGAAAACCCCCAGGGGTCAAGCGGGAAGGAGACGGACATGGCGGGACGGGTTCAGGGCAAGGTGGCGCTCATCACCGGCGGGGCCAGCGGGATCGGCCTCGGCTGCGCCGAGCGGCTGGCGCAGGAAGGCGCCGTCATCGTCATCAGCGACATCCAGGACGACAAGGGCCGCGAGGCGGTCGAGGCCCTGCGGGCGTCGGGCGCCAGGGCGGACTACCTGCACCAGGACGTCACGAGCGAAGAGGCCTGGATCGAGGTGATCAGCCAGGTGAAGGCCCTGCACGGCCGCCTGGACATCCTGGTCAACAATGCCGGCATCGGCCTGTCCGGCCCGGTCACCGACTTCTCGCTCGCCGACTTCAAGCGCCAGATGGCTATCAATGTCGACGGCGTCTTCCTGGGCATGAAGCATTCCCTGCCCCTGATGCGCGAGCACCAGACGGGCTCGATCATCAACATCTCCTCGATCGCCGGCCTGAAGGGCTCGCCCAACATGAGCGGCTACTGCGCCACCAAGGGCGCCGTGCGCCTGATGACCAAGTCCGTGGCCATGGAGTGCGCCAACGCCAAGGACGGGATCCGGGTCAATTCCATGCATCCCGGCATCATCGAGACCCCGATCTGGGACAGCATCATCGGCACCGGCGGCCCGGGCGACAACGCCCGCCCGCAGCGGGACTTGGCTCTCGACGCCCTGACGGAAACGGCCGTGCCCCTCGGCGTGAAGGGCTTCCCCCTCGACATCGCCAACGGCGTCCTGTGGCTGGCCTCGGACGAGAGCCGCTATGTCACCGGCGCCGAGATGGTCATTGATGGCGGCCTGACCGTCCGTTGAGCCCCGCCGTGACCCCGACCCTGCATGTGATCTTCGGCCCGTCCGGCGCAGGCAAGTCGACCTACGCCGCCGACCTCGCCCGCCGGGAGCGCGCCGTGAGCTTCTCCATCGACGACTGGATGGCGCGGCTCTTCGCCCAGGACATGCCCCAGCAGCCGGACTTCAACTGGCTGATGGAACGCATAGAGCGGTGCGAGGCCCAGATCTGGTCGACGGCGGCGGCGGTCATGGCGACGGGGACCCCCGTGGTTCTGGACCTCGGCCTGCTCCGACGGTCTGACCGGGCCCGGGTGGCCGAGATCGCCCGCCTCTGCGAGCTGCCGGCACAGTTCCACTACCTGACGGCGCCAAAGGAGATCCGGCGCGGCCGGGTCTTGTCGCGCAACCAGATCCAGGGGGAAGGCTTCTCATTCGTGGTGACGCCCGAGATGTTCGACTTCACCGAGGGGGTCTTCGAGCCGCCGGACGCCGGGGAGCTGGCGGGCTGCCGGATCGTCGAGAGCGCGTGAGCGCCTTCGCCGCCATGCCTTCGCCATGGTCAGCGGCCAGCCTTCACCGGCAGGCGCTCCCGCCTGCCTGACGGACCTGACGGATGTTGATCGGCCTCCTCGCCTCCGCAACGGTGAGCCTGCCCCCGCTTCCCGGCCTGCCCGGGGCGGCGGCCCTGCCGCCCCTGCCGCCCATCGAGCGGGCGCCCCAGGTGGTCTTCGTCGACCGCAACGGCGCGCGGATCGGCGTGCGTGGCGGTCGCTACGGGCCGGCGGTCGACATCCGTAGCCTTCCCGCCCATGTCCCCGCCGCCTTCGTGGCGATCGAGGACCGGCGCTTCTACAGCCATCCCGGATTTGATGCGGCGGGCATCGCCCGCGCCGCCGCCGCCAACCTGGCGGAAGGGGGCGTGGCCCAGGGCGGATCCACCATCACCCAGCAGGTGGCCCGCCTTCTCTTTCTCAACCAGGACAAGACCCTGGAGCGGAAGGCCCGGGAGGTCGCCCTGGCCGTCCAGCTGGAACGGGCCTTCACCAAGCCGCAGATCCTCGGCCTCTACCTCTCGCGCATCAATTTCGGAAAGGGCGCCTGGGGCCTGGAGGCCGCCGCCTGGCGCTACTTCAACAAACCGGCGTCGCGTCTGACCGTCCGGGAGGCCGCCATGCTGGCCTCCATTCCCAAGTCGCCGACGGGCTACAATCCGGTGGACCAGCCGGCCCGCAACGCCGAGCGGACGAAGCTGGTCCTCGACGCCATGGTCGAGACCGGGGCCCTGTCGGCCAAGGCCAGGACTGCGGCGCTCAAGGAGAGCCCCCGGGTCTGGACCCGGGCGCCGGAGGCCTCGGCCCAGTATTTCGTGGACTGGATGGACGCCCAGGCGCGGCGCCGGGCGGGGCCGGTCCGGCAGGACCTCGTCGTCGAGACCACCCTGGACCTGCCCCTGGAGCGGTCGGCGGAGGACGCGCTTCGGAGCGGGGTTTCCAGGGGTGCGGCGCAGGGGGTGCAGCAGGGGGCCGTGGTGGTCCTGGACGGGTCCGGCGCCGTCCGGGCCCTCGTGGGGGGAACCGACCACCTCAAGGCCCCCTACAACCGCGCCACCGACGCCCGCCGCCAGCCCGGGTCGGCCTTCAAGCCCTTCGTCTGGCTGGCCGCGCTGGAGGCCGGGCGCACACCCGACAGCGAGGTGGTGGACGAGCCCGTCACCCTGGAAGGCTGGTCGCCCTCGAACTACGAAACGGGCTTCCAGGGCCCCATGACGCTTGAGACCGCCCTCGCCCGCTCAGTGAACACCGTCGCCGCCAGGCTGGCGGACGAGGTCGGGCGCGACGCCGTGGCCTCGACGGCCCTGCGGCTGGGCATCT
>CANGRP010000139.1 GCA_947456005.1 Caulobacteraceae bacterium | reverse complement strand
GGGGGGCTGGGGCGAAGGGGCCGGGCGCATCCGCCGCCTCGGCGATCGTCTCCAGGTCCGGGCGGGTCGGCAGGGTCAGGCCCGCCCCCTTGGCCAGGGTCCGGAGCCGCCAGAGCCAGCGCGATTCCAGGGCCGGGGCGCCTCGCCGACGCCGGGCGTGCAGTAGGAAGACCTCGGGCGCGCAGGCCGACTGGGCGAAATCGTGCGCCGACAGGGCGATCCGGCGCTCCGGCTTCGGGAGCCCCAGCCGGGTGCGCATGGCCCGGGACAGGAAGGGGTCGACGGCCGCCGGCTGGGGCCAGACCCCCTCTTCCAGCCCCGCCAGGATAAGGCGGTCGGCGCGCGCCATTCGCGCTTCCATGGCGCCCAGGATCCGCAGGCGAGGGTGGGTGGCCCGGCTTGCGCGGACGCTCTCCCCCGCCATCACCGCCTCCAGCAGTTCGCCGAAGGCCCGGACCGACAGGGCGGGACTGGCGTCGCCCTCCTCGATCAGGGCGCCCAGAAGGCGGGCTGCGGCGTCCCCGCCGGGCCCGGCCCAGAGGTCCCCGGTCCCGCCTTCGGGGCGCCGGCAAAGGGCTTCCAGCAGCTCCACGAGACGCCGGCCCCAGCCAGAGGCGTCGAGGTGTGCGTCGACGTCCGCAACAGGCGCGGGGAAGAGGTCCTGGAGATCCTGGGCCAGGCGGATGGCCTCGGGAACCGGGTGCTTCACGCCCTCCGCCCGGATCCGGATGCGCGCCAGGGTGTCCGGCCGGGGGCCACGCAGGGCGTCCCGCTCCAGGGCGTCGCGGGCGAAGGCGAGGTCGGCCTCCGTCCGTCCCAGCCGGACCCGCGGATGCTTCAACAGCGCCAGCAGGACGGAGGGCTTGGCGGGGTCCGCCAGGGCCTGGGCGGCCTGAAGGGTCAGGACCGCACAGGGGAACCGTGCCAGGGGCTCCCCCGCCGAGGCGTCGGCGACGATCCCCCAGCGGGCCAGGCGTGCGGCGACCCGGCGGGCGAGATCGGCGTCCGGCGTCACCAGGGCGGCGGTCCGGCCCGGGGTCTCCAGGGTCTCACGCATCAGGAGGGCGGCGGACAGGGCGCAGGCCTCGACGTCCCGGGCGCCCGCCACGGTCAGGCCGGATAGGCCCCGCGCGATCCCGTTGACGCCCAGGCCGCCCGTGTCGTCGATGGAGGCGCGCCAGTCCGAGGTCCGGTCCGCAGGCCTCAGGGCGAGGCTGATGACCTTGCGCCGGTCCGCGCCGGCGACCGGGACATCCGGCGTTTCCGGCCAGTCCCGCACGTCGTGCGCAGCGACGCCGGCCTGCTGGAGCAGGTCCCGCAGCATGGCCTGGGGATGCTGGTCGTCGATCCCCTCGGGTTCGGCGACCCCGGGTATCGGGTCGCAGTCCAGGCCGGGCAGGACGACGGCGCCCCGGGGCGCCTCGGCGATGACCTTCAGCAGGCGGGCGGTGGCCTTGACCGATCCGGTGGATCCGGCGGCGATCAGGAACCCTTCCGGCGGCGTCTCCGACCACTTTTCCGCCAAGGCGTTGAGCAACTGGACCCTGCGGGCCGATACGTCCTGCAGCCCAAGCTCACGCAGCCGCTGGGGCCACCGGGCGAGGGCGCCCTCCAGGAAGTTGAGGGAGACCTGCCAGTGCTCCGCCATGTCCAGGGTGGCGAGGCCAGCCAGGTTGTCGCCGGTGACCTCCTCGATCTGCAGGCTGTCGAAGAAGCCGCCCAGGGCGTCCGCCAGGCCCAAAGCCTCGGTGGGTCCCGGGCTGCGGGCGAGGGCCGGCGAAAGTTCGCTGACCATCCGAAGCAGCTCGAACCGACGACGGACCGGGGTGATGGCCGGGGGCAGGTCCAGGGCGATGTCGCCAGGCTCGAAGGGGGCTTCGCCGGCCTCCAGGTCGCCGAGCGGGCGGATCCGGGGCGGCAGGAGGGCGGGGGCGTCCCCGGCCCTGCGCAGGAAGGCTTCGGTCAGCAGCCGCACCGCCCGGCGGTTGGGGGTCAGGACGACGGCGTCGGCCAGGGCCTCGGGACCGCCCTCCCGGGTCAGGTCCAGGAGGCCAGTCGCCAGGTCATCCAGGAACGGCCGGTCGGCGGCGACATTGAACCAGCGGGGACCGGGCGTTTCGAAGAACCAGCTGCTCATCGGGACAGCCGGGCCTCGGCCTCGTCGCGCGCCGCGGGATCGCCGACGTGCAGCCAGAAGGCGTCCATGACCACGCCGGCCAGCCGGCCCGTCGCCCGCAGCCGCCACCAGACGGGAAGGATGGAAAAAGCCCCTTCGGGCTCGTCGTCCAGGACCTCGGGCTTGAGAATCTGGAAGCCGATATTGGCGAGGGGCGCCGGGTTGGCGTCATCCGCCGAGTGGGTCAGCCGGCCCTTGGCGTCCATGAAGAAGCCCCTCGGTCCCTCGAAGCCGATCCCCTGGCCCCGGGGGGTCAGGAGCAGCAGCAGGTCCATCCGCTCGGGGTCCCAGGCGGCCTTCATCCGCTCCAGGGGTGGGGTGGTCCCTCCGATCCAGAGAGAGTCGATGTTGGCCACGAAGATGGGATCCCGGCCCAGCAGGGGAAGGGCGTTTCGGATGCCGCCGCCGGAATCCAGAAGGGCCGCGCGCTCGTCGGCGATGACGATCTCCAGGTCAGTTCGCCCGGCGAGGTGGGCCTCCATCTGGTCGGCGAAATGGTGGACGTTGACCACGGCCTTATGCACCCCGGCCTCCACCAGACGGTCCAGGACCCGGTCGATCAGGGTCCGGCCCGCGACTTCCACCAGGGCCTTGGGCCGGGTGTCGGTGAGGTGCCGCATCCGGGTGCCGAGGCCAGCGGCCAGGACCATGGCGCTTGTCGGGCCGGTCATCGGCGGGCGTCCGGCGGGACGCAGGCGTCGAGCCAGGCGCGCAGGTCCGACAGACCCGGGTCGGCGAGGCAGGCGTCGAGATAGCCCCACATGCGGGGCAGGAAGGCCTCGTACTTCGGCCGGCCATCGCGGACCACAAGTCGGGCGAAGACCCCGATGATCCGGCAGATGTTCAGGGCGCCAAGGGCGTGGAAATCGGCGGCGATAGGCAGTTCGCCTGCATGACGGGAGCGTTCGAGGTAGCGCTCCAGGATCCTGTCGGAGAGGGCCTGGGAGACGTCGCGGCGGGCGTCGTGCAAGAGCATGGACAGGTCCCAGGCGGGATGGGCCACGGCTGCGTCCTGGAAGTCCACCATTCCGACCCGGGCGGGGCCCTCCCGGTCCGGCAGCCAGATCAGGTTCTCGACGTGGTAGTCGCGATGGCAGAAGACCCGGGCCCGCGCCCCGCCCCGTTCCAGGATCGGGCGCCAGAGGCTCGACCAGTCGCGGCGGGCGGCGGCGTCCACGCGGACCCCGGGCCGCAGGGCGGGCAGCCAGTCCGGAAGCAGGTCCGCGGCCGTCTCCAGGGCCAGGGCGTCGTAGGTGAGGAGGGGCCAGTCCAGCCCGGCCTCGACGCCCAGCCGGCCGGGGACGGGCTGGTCCTGCATGTGGATCAGGGCGTCCAGGGCGGCCTCGTACAGGGGGCCTTCGTCGGCGCCGCCGGCGATGAGCGTCCCGAAGAGGCCGTCGCCCAGGTCCTCCATGACCGCCAGGCCCTGGTCGACATCGAAGGCTTCGATCCGCGGTGCGGACAGGCCGGCCTGGGTCAGCCATCCGGCGACGGCCACGAAGGCGTCAACCCGCCCCGCCGCCAGCCGGGCCATGGCGTTGTAGCCAAGGGCCCGGCGCGCGCCGGCGTCGGCGTTTGGCGGGCAGGAGGCGGATTCCACCGGCGGCTGGTCCATGAAGATGCGCCGGCTTCCATCCGGAAGGAACAGGCGCTCGTAGGCGCGGGTAGAGGCGTCGCCCGCCAGCCGCTCGCGCCGCGCCGCGGCCAGGCCCGCGCGGGCCAGGAAGGCGTCCTTCAGGGCGTCCCGTTCCATCGTCACTCGACCCTCTCCCGCCAGGATCCGTGGCCGGTCAGACGCGCCGTCCGCCCCTCCCCGGACATCGACAAGGCTAGATCGAGTCGGTCGGCGGGCAGGCGCCCCTCCAGTCGCTCCGGCCACTCGATCAGGGCCGCCCCGTGGTCGAGGGCCTCGTCCAGGCCGATCTCCCAGGCCTCGTCGGGATCCTCCAGCCGGTAGAGGTCGAAATGGGCGATCTCGAAGTCCGGTCCGGCGTAGGTCTGGACGAGGGTGAAGGTGGGGCTGGGCGCCTCCTCGTCGGGGGTGGTGAGGGCGCGGATCAGGGCCCGGGCCAGGCAGGACTTCCCGGCGCCCAGGCCACCGCTCAGGCAGATGGCCTCGCCCGCGCGCAGCAGGGGCGCGATCCGGCGGCCCAGGACCTCGGTGTCGGCCTCGGCGGGCAGGTCGATCCGGGCGGGCAGGCGGTTCAAAAAGGACGTTCCGGGTCGCGGGGCAGGACGGTCTCCACATAGGCCTTCACGGCGGCGGTGGCGATGTCGGCGTCAGCGTCCAGCCGGTCCGGTGGAATCAGCGGGCCGACGGTCAGGGTGAACCGGCCGCCGCGCTTGTTCAGGAGCTCGTGGAAGAGGGTGATGTCGCGCAGTTCCTTTGAGACCCGGTCAAAGGCGTGGAACAGGGTCGACCATGGCCCCGTCATGTGGACCGGCGCCACCGGCGCCTTGTGGCGACGGGCGATGGACAGGGCCGAGCTCATCCAGGGTGGATCCGAAAGTCGCCCGTCGGGCATTCGTCTCGCCAGCCGACCCGCTGGAAAGATGGCCAGGGCCCGGCCGTCCTCCATGGCCTGGCGGGTCATCTGCAGAGTGGTTCGGGTACGATCCCGGGTGCGCTTCTCCTCCACCCACTCCACGGGGATCAGGACGTCGGAGAAGCCCGGGACCACCCGGTGGGCGTCGGCGTTGGCGTAGAAGCACAGGTCCGGCCGACGCCCGCGCAGGGCGTCCCAGGCCGCGATCCCGTCCGCGATCCCGGTGGGGTGGTTGGCGACAATGACCAGCCGGCCAGCCTCGGGAATCCGCTCCAGGCCGCGGACCTCGACCTTCACCTCCAACAGGCGGGAAACAAAGTCCAGGGCCTCCCGCCCCTCCATCGGGGCGACGGCGTCAGCCATCTGCCGGGCCCGGCGGTAGTTGAGCAGCCGGTAGAGGAGGGGCCGGGCCAGGGGCCAGACCGGGCTGGAGGCCAGCCGCGGCGCCCGCTCGGCGATCAGCACGTCGACGATGTGCTGGCCGGGGCCGGCCGAGTCAGGAGGGCTCATGGCGCCACCATGCCCGCCCCCGGGGGACGCAAGCAAGGTCTAGGCGCGCCCGTCGCCAGCCCTTATGGGAAGTCCCGCAGGCATACGAGGACGGTCCCATGCGCCAGATCTCCCACTTCATCGACGGCGCCGCGGTCGCCAGCGCCTCCGGCCGCACCGGCGACGTCTTCAACCCGAACACCGGCGAGGTGCAGGCCAGGGTGGGTCTGGGGGCCCCTGATGAGCTGGAGCTGGCCGTGCAGTCCGCCCTGCGCGCCCAGCCGGCCTGGGCCACGGTCAACCCCCAGCGTCGGGCGCGGGTGATGTTCGAGTTCAAGCGCCTGCTCGAGGCCAACATGCAGGCCCTCGCCGAGCTGCTCTCCAGCGAGCACGGCAAGGTCATCGCTGACTCCAAGGGCGACATCCAGCGCGGCCTGGAGGTGATCGAGTTCGCCTGCGGCGTCCCGCACCTGCTGAAGGGCGAGTACACCGAGGGGGCCGGCCCCGGCATCGACGTCTATTCCATGCGCCAGCCCCTGGGGATCGCCGCCGGCATCACGCCGTTCAACTTCCCCGCCATGATCCCGATGTGGATGTCCGGCGTGGCCATCGCCGTGGGCAACGCCTTCATCCTGAAGCCCTCCGAGCGGGATCCCAGTGTTCCTGTCCGCCTCGCGGAGCTGTTCATGCAGGCCGGCGCCGAGCAGGGCCTGGATCTGAAGGGCGTGCTGAACGTCGTCCAGGGCGACAAGGTCATGGTCGACGCCATCCTCGACCATCCCGAGATCGCCGCCGTCAGCTTCGTGGGCTCTTCCGACATCGCCCAGTACGTCTATTCGCGGGGGGCTGCAGCCGGGAAGCGCGTCCAGGCCATGGGCGGCGCCAAGAACCACGGCATCGTCCTTCCCGACGCTGACCTCGACCAGGTGGTGCGCGACATCTCCGGCGCCGCCTTCGGCTCGGCCGGCGAGCGCTGCATGGCCTTGCCCGTGGTGGTCCCGGTGGGCGAGCGCACCGCGCAGGCCCTGCGGGAAAAGCTGGTCGCCGAGATCGCTTCCTTGAAGGTCGGCGTCTCCACCGATGAGGGCGCGCACTACGGCCCGGTGGTCAACGCCGCCCATAGGAAGAAGGTCTCCGACTACATCCAGATGGGCGTGGACGAGGGCGCCGAGCTGGTGGTGGACGGTCGCGACTTCCGCCTGCAGGGCTTTGAGAAGGGCTTTTTCATCGGCCCCTCCTTCTTCGACCGGGTCGCGCCGGAAATGAAGAGCTACCAGGACGAGATCTTTGGGCCGGTCCTGCAGATGGTCCGGGCCGAAAGCTTCGATGAGGCCCTGGCCCTGCCCTCGCGCCACGCCTACGGCAACGGCACGGCGATCTTCACCCGCAACGGTCGGGCCGCCCGGGAGTTCGCCTCCCGCGTCAATGTCGGCATGGTCGGGATCAACGTGCCCATCCCCGTGCCCCTGGCCTATCACACCTTCGGCGGCTGGAAGCGGTCGGCCTTCGGCGACGCCAACCAGCACGGCATGGACGGCGTGCGCTTCTACACCAAGGTCAAGACGGTGACCGCCCGCTGGCCGGAAGGCGAGGTCGGAGACTCCGCCTTTATCATCCCGACCATGCGGTAGGGCGGTTCAGGAACCCCTTCGATCCCAGTCCAGGCCCGCGATCCGGGGGTCTGCGGCGAAGGCGTCGCGGGGGAACTCAAGTCTCCGGTCGGGGAATTCACACAGCGCCTGGACCCCGAAGGCGCTCAAGCGAATCCGCC
>CANGRP010000138.1 GCA_947456005.1 Caulobacteraceae bacterium | reverse complement strand
GGCCTGGGCGACCTTGTGGGAAAGACCACCGACGAGTTTGTCGACATCGCCGTGCGCCTCGCCTCGGACCGGGCCCGGATTGGCGAACTTCGCCGCACCCTGCGCGAGCGTCTGGCCGCCAGCCCGCTTCGCGACGCCCGTGGCTTCTCCACCGACTGGTACGCCATGGTCGAGCGCGCCATGGCCGATCCTGCGCGGAAATAGGCGCGGGGCAGGAAACGTGAACCCACACGTCGGCATCGCCTGGCAGATCGGATCGACCTTCGGCTGGGGCGTCTACGGGACCCAGCTCGCCCTGGGCCTGACCCGGCGCGGCCGGCTGCCGACCCTGCTGGAATCGCCAGGCCCCCTGACCCTGGACGCCCTCGAGGCGGTTCGCCTGAAGCCGGCCATGGACTTCCGCCCGCGCCTGGTCGAGCTGATCCAGAAGCAGGGCGAGGGGCCCATTGTCTGCCAGTTTCCCGTCCTGCACGCCCGGGGGAACAACGCCGAGCTTCAGTTCGGCCGGCTGTCACCGCGCACCCGCGGAACCGCCAACCACGCCTGCATCTTCTTCGACCGGACGACCTTCTCGGCGGAGGCCATCGACCAGCTGAACCGCTTCGACAGCGTCATTGCAGGGTCCGCCTGGAACGGCGCCTACCTCCGGGACCTTGGTGTCCGGAATGTCATCGACAACATCCAGGGTATCGACGCCTCCCGGTTCCACCCGGCGCCCCGAAGGGGACTCCTGGGCGACCGCTTCGCCATCTTCTCCGGGGGCAAGATCGAGCACCGAAAGGGCCAGGACATCGTCGCGGCCGCCTTCCGCGCCTTCCGGCAAAGGCATGACGACGCCGTCCTCGTGACGTCCTGGCACAACGCCTGGCCCCGGGCAGAGGGCGTCCGCGAGATCATGCGCTCAAGGGTCTTCGACGGCGCGGACCTCCTGGACGGGGAGGGTCGGATCGACGTGCGCCGCTGGCTGTCGCGCAACGGGGTGCCGGAAGACAGCGTGATCGTTCTTCCCGAGATTCCCAACGCCCTCCTGCCGCCGGTCATCCGCGAGTGCGACGTGGCCATCTTCCCCAACCGCTGCGAGGGCGGCACCAACCTGGTGGCGATGGAGACCCTGGCCCTCGGCGTGCCGTCCCTGCTCTCAGCCAACACGGGCCACATGGACCTGCTGGACCGGCAGATCGGCTTCGCCCTGGCCGACCAGTCCCCTGTCCCGGGCGCGGACGCCAGCCCGGATCATGATGTCTGGGGCGAAAGCTCGGTGGACGAGATCGTCGAGCGCCTCGAAGCCGTCTACCGGAACCGCGAGGCCTTCCGGGAGGTCGCCCTCGCCCATGCCCGGCTGATGGAGGACCTGTCCTGGACCCGGCAGATCGACCGCCTCATGGACCACCTCGACATCGGCGACCTCACGCCGGCCCGTTGAGCCGCCCCTCGGCCGCCAGCCGGGCGTAGTAGGCGCAATAGGCGTCAAAGAAGGCCTCTCCCGTCCAACCGGGCGGCAGGCAGGGCGCGTCGTTCACCCGCGCCCGGGGCTCGGGGAAGTCCACCTGGTCGTTCAGGACAAGGTCGCAGGCCAGGCCCAGGCGCGGGCCCGCCTCGGCGGCAAGGCGCCGGGCGAAGTCGCCCTGGGTCCCCACAAGACCCGAGGGCCGTGCGTCCGTCCGCACCGGTCCGGCCGCCGCCAACAGGGTCTGCGCCAGTCGTGCGTAGGCCGCCGCCAGGTCCGGGACCGGCTGGTTGTCGCGGATATAGGCCGGGGTCAGGACCCGCCCGGGCTCGCCCCGGAACCAGGCCTGGAAGAGCGACCAGGCCATCCGGCCCTCTTCCAGAACGCCGAAAGGATTGGCGATGACGAACCGGCCGAAGGACAGGCCCGCGTCCCGGGCAAAGCCCGCCAGGGCCTGGCCGGTCAGGCCTTTCGAGACACCGTAGGGGCTCACCGCCGGGGCGTCGGGGCCCTCGCCGCCCTCTCCAGGCTCGAAGACCGTCGCCGTGGAGACCAACGCCCGGCAGCCGCCATCGGCCGCAGCCCGAACGGCCGCCCCGGCGCCCGCCAGGTTCCGCGCCACGCCCGCCGCCACGTCGTAGTCGGGCGAACGATAGCCGGGGATATCCGCCGCATGGTGGGCGAAGAGGTCGAAGCCTCCGGTGCGGGCGAGGTCGCGAAACCGGTCGCTGTCGAGGGGGGTCTCGAAGATTCGCGCCGCGCTCGCCGCCAATCGGGCGACACGCTCGCCGCGCAGGCCGGGATAGGCGTCCGCTTCCCGGGTCAGGGGGGCGACCACCTCATGCCCTGACGCGGCGAGGGCCTCGGCGATCCAGAGGCCGGTGAAGGAACTGGCGCCGGTTAGGAGGATCCGGGCCATGGTCAGGCGGGGCTGAAGTCCGGCCAGGCGGCGTCGCGGTCCGACATCACCCGGGGCTTGGCCGGCCAGTCGATGCCGAAGGCCGGGTCATTCCACCGCACGCCGTCGCCCTTCCCGGGCTCGAAGTAGCGGTCGATCTCGTAGAGGACGTCAGTGTCGGCCTCCAGGGTCAGGAAACCGTGGGCGAGGCCCCGGCCGATCAGGAAGGCCCGGCCGCTGTCAGCGCTCAGCTCCACCCCGGTCCACTGGCGGAAGGTCGGGCTTTGCGGCCGCAGGTCCACGGCGACGTCGAAGATTCGTCCACGCGCCACACGCACCAGCTTGCCCTCGTCGAAGGGCGCGGCCTGGAAGTGCATGCCCCGAAGGGTGAAGGCGGCGGTGTTCCGCGACAGGCTGGTCTGGGCCGGCGAGAAGGGATGGCCGGCGGCGGCGAAGGCCCGCGGGCAAAACAACCGGGCGAAGGCCCCCCGCTCGTCCTGGACGGGGTCGATGTCCACCACCACGGCGCCGGCGATGGGCGTGGGCGTAAAGCGCATCAGTCCCAGATCCGCGGCTCGGGCGAGGCGGTCACGAAGCGGCCGCCCCAGGCGCGGATCCGCGCCGTCTGGGCCATGATCTCCTCGCGCAGGTTCCAGGGCAGGATCAGGAGGTCGTCCGGCCGCACGGCGTCGATCTGGTCCGGCGCGAGGATCGGGATGTGGCTCCCGGGCAGGAAACGTCCCTGCTTGTGCGGGTTGGCGTCGAAGCAGGCGACGAGATCCGCAGCGCCGACGCCGGCGAAATTGAGGAAGGTGTTGCCCTTGGCCGCCGCGCCATAGGCCGCGACCTTGCGGCCCGCCGCCTTCGCTTCGGCAAGATAGGCCAGGAAGGCCGCCCGCACCGCCTCGACCCGCGCCGTGAAGCCGCCGTAGGTCTCCAGCCGGTCAAGGCCCGCCGCCGCTTCCCGGGCCCGCAGGGCCTTCAGGGCCTCGGTCTCGGTGTGGGAAGCGTCCGCCCGGCAGCAGAACAGCCGCAGCGACCCGCCATGTGTGGGCAGGAGCTCCACGTCAAAGGGACGCATCCCCCTGGCCTTCAGGACGTTCTCCACCGCCAGCAGGGACAGGTAGGAGAAGTGCTCGTGGTAGATGGTGTCGAACTGCACCTGTTCGATCAGGTTCAACAGGTGCGGGAACTCGAAGGTCAGGACGCCCTGCGGCTTCAGCACGTGCTGGAAGCCGCCGACGAAGTCGCCGATGTCCGGCACGTGAGCCAACACGTTGTTGGCGGCCATGAGGTCGGCGGTCAGGCCTCGGGCGGCCAGTTCCTTGCCTGTCGCCTCGTGGAAGAAGACCACCTCGGTGGGAACCCCGCGGTCGCGCGCCGCCGCCGCCGTGTTGGCCGTGGGCTCGATGCCCAGCACCGGCACGCCCATGGCGACGAAGTGCTGCAGCAGGTAGCCGTCATTGCTGGCCACCTCGATGACCCGCGAGCCCGACCCCAGGCCGAACCGCTTCGCCATGGCCCCGGCGTAGGCCTTGGCGTGGGCCACCCAGCTTTCGGAGTAGGACGAGAAATAGGCGTAGCCGTCGTCGAAGATCTCGCCCGCGGGCACGGGATCGTCCGCCTGGACCAGGAAGCAGGACCCGCACACCCGGGTGCGCAGGGGATAGGTCTTCTCTGTCCCCGCCGCCAGCTGTTCGGGCGTCAGGTAGGCGTTGGCCAAGGGCTGGAGGCCCAGGTCCAGGAAGTCCTGGGTCAGGGGCGTGCGGCAGAATCGGCAGGTGGGAGAGGTCATGGCAGGGCCTCATAGCGCGCGATCTGCTCGCGGCACAGGGCCAGGGCGGGCTCTCCGGCCGCCTGCCGGCGATACCACTCCATGCTCCAGTCGATCGCCTCGGGCGCGGCCAGCCGGCTCTCGAAGCCCAGCACCTTCCGGGTCAGCCCCGCGTCGATGCCCAGGGCCTTGGCCTCCAGAGAGGCGGGGTCGGGCTCATGCCGCCAGGGCCGCCCCCCAAGCGCCGCCGTCGCCCGGCTGGCCAGCTCGCCCACCGTCACCTCGGCCCCGCCCGGCGCCGGGCCAAAGTTCAGGGCCCGGGGCGTCGCCGGGTCCTTGGCCAACCGCTCGAGATAGACAAGATAGCCCGCCGCGCAGTCCAGCACGTGCTGCCAGGGGCGCGTGGCCTCGGGATGGCGCAGGACGACCGCCTCGTCCGCCGCCGCGGCCCGGACGATGTCGGACACGATCCGATCACGGGAGAAGTCGCCACCGCCGATGACATTTCCGCCCCGGGCCGTCGCGACAGGCACGCCGGCCAGATCGAAGTAGCTGCGCGCCATGGAGGCGGTGATGATCTCCGTCGCCGCCTTGGAGGCCGAGTAGGGGTCCTTGCCGCCCAGAGCGTCGCCTTCGGCGAAGGCCCGGCCGGTCTCGGCGTTGGCGTAAACCTTGTCCGAGGTCACCACCAGCACGGCGGCCAGCGCGGGCCGGTCGCGGAGGGCCTGCAAGAGGTGGGCCGTGCCCATGATGTTCGCGGCGAAGGTGGCGACGGGATCGGCAATGGCGGTGCGCACGATGGGCTGGGCGGCCGTGTGCAGGACCAGGTCGAACTCCCCGGCCATCAGGGTCTGGGTCACCTCTGCGGCGTCGCGCAGGTCGGCGATCCGCGAATCGACCAGTCCGCCGACGCCCGCCAGGTCGAACAGGGCCGGGTCCTGGTCCGGCGCCAGGGCCAGCCCTGTGACCTTCGCCCCCATCGCAGCGAGCCAGATGGCCGTCCAGCCGCCCTTGAAGCCGGTGTGACCGGTCAGGAGGACCCGCTTGCCGGCCCAGAAGGCGGAGTCAGGACGGGTCAGGACCACAGCTTCCAGGGCGCCTGGCCCGACGCCCACAGGGCCTCGAGGTTGTTCTTGTCGCGCAGGGTGTCCATGCCGGTCCAGAAGCCCGCATGGGGAAAGGCCATCAGCTGGCCGTCAGCCGCCAGGCCCTGAAGAGGCTCGGACTCCCAGGGCATGGGGTCGCCGGAAATCCGGCTCACCACCTCGGGCTGGAGGACGAAGAAGCCGCCATTGATCAGGCCCTCGTCGCCCGGAGGCTTCTCCACGAACCGCCGCACGGACCCGTCGTCGATATCGAGCGCCCCGTACCGCCCGGGGGGCGAGACCGCCGTCACCGTCGCTTGCCGGCCATGCGACCTGTGGAAGGCCGCCAGGGCGCCGATGTCCACATCCGCCACGCCATCGCCATAGGTGAAGAAGAAGGGCTGGCCCGGCTCCAGATAGCTCGCTACCCGCCTCAGCCGGCCGCCGGTCATGGTCTCGGCCCCGGTGTCGACCAGGGTCACCCGCCAGGGCTCGTGGTGGGTGGCGTGGTACTCCACCGCGCCCTTGGCCAGGTCCACCGTCAGGTCGGCGTTGTGCAGGACGTAGTTGGCGAAATACTCCTTGATCATATAGCCCCGGTAGCCGAGGCAGATGATGAAATCCCGGACCCCGAAGTGGGAGTACAGCTTCATGATATGCCAGAGGATCGGCCGGCCGCCGATCTCGATCATGGGCTTGGGCCGCAGGTGGCTTTCCTCGGAGATCCGAGTGCCCAGGCCGCCGGCCAGGATCACCGCCTTCATCCCCGCCGCGGGACTGTCGGATTGGGTCAAGACGCTCTGCATCCCTCTGTCGCGCCGCCTGCGCGCGCCCCCTCTTAGCCCGAACGCGTGCGTCGATGAAGCCTGAACGGCCTGTCGACCTCATCATCATCGGCGCCCAGAAGGCCGGCACCACCGCCTTGTTCGATTATCTCGGCGATGACCCCGCCTTCGTCCGGTCCGACGTCAAGGAGGTCCACTTCTTCGATCTCGAGGACCCGGCCGCCCCCACGCCCGACCTGTCCGCCTACGCCGCCCACTTCCCCGACCGGCCCGGCGTGCGCGTCGAGGCCACCCCCATCTACATCTACTGGCCCGGCGCCCTGGAACGGATCGCCGTCGCCTGCCCGGGCGTGCGCCTTGTCCTCCTCCTGCGCGATCCCGTGGAGCGGGCCTGGTCCCACTGGCGCATGGAGACCGCCCGGGGTGCGGAGAGCGAGCCCTTCTCCTGGTGCATCCGCCGCGGTCGCCAACGCCTCTTCGAGGCCAAGCCCTTCGGCCATCATCGCGAGTTCTCCTATGTCGAGCGCGGCTTCTATGGCGAGCAGGTTGAGCGCCTCTACGCCCTGTTCGATCCCGCAGACGTCCTCATCGCCCGGGCCGAGGACCTCGACGCCGACCCCGCCGCCCTCCTGGCCCGCCTGTCCGCCTTCGCCGGAACCCCGCCGCCGCCGCCGGTCCAACCCCGCCGGGTGCACGTCGGCGAGCCCGCCCCCATCCCGCCCGAAGACGCCGCCTTCCTTCAGCGCGTCTACGCCCCCGACCAGGCCCGCCTGAAGGCCCTGACGGGCATCACCTGGGTCAGATGAGCCGTCGTTGACCCCGTCACCGACCTTCGGTCGGAGCTCCGCCTCGGGGGAGCAATGGACTCCCTAATTCCTCCCCATCAGGGGGAGGTGGACCGCGCAGCGGGACGGAGGGGGTCTGCTGAAGCGCCGTTGACCCCCTCAGTCGGCTTCGCCGACAGCTCCCCCTTGGGGGAGCAATTGGTGAGTCATTCCTCCCCATCAGGG
>CANGRP010000137.1 GCA_947456005.1 Caulobacteraceae bacterium | reverse complement strand
GCCAATTGCTCCCCCAAGGGGGAGCTCCCGGCGAAGCCGGGTGAGGGGGTCAATCCCCCTCGCCGTTGACCCCCTCCGTCGCGCTGCGCGCGCCACCTCCCCCTGGGGGGAGGAATTACGGGACCATGGCTCCCCCACGGGGGCGCTCCGGGCGACGCCCGGTCAGGGGGCGCAGACCCTTCGCGCCTGCAACCAGGCCGGTTAGTCCGCCAGTTCCGGAGCCGGGGATCGACCCGTCTTCGGGGACTCGATGACCGGTGCGCCGGGCTCGCGCTT
Source organism: Caulobacteraceae bacterium (assembly GCA_947456005.1). Taxonomy (GTDB): domain Bacteria; phylum Pseudomonadota; class Alphaproteobacteria; order Caulobacterales; family Caulobacteraceae; genus Phenylobacterium. The sequence continues at coordinate 6,748 of CANGRP010000137.1, read as the reverse complement.
CTCGCCCTCGATGTCGAAGGCCAGCTTGCCGTCCCGCAGCACCACCTTGACGTGACCGCCGCGGGTCAGGCGTCCGAACAGGATCTCGTCGGCCAGGGGCTTCTTGATGTGCTCCTGGATGCCCCGGCCCAGGGGGCGGGCGCCGTAGAGCTCGTCGAAGCCGTTCTTGGCAAGCCAGTCCGCCGCCTCGTCCGTGGTCTCGATCGTCACGTTGCGGTCGGCCAGCTGGCCTTCCAGCTGCATGACGAACTTGATCACGACCTGGCGGATGATCTCGGGGGTGAGCGGGCGGAACTGGACGATGGCGTCCAGGCGGTTGCGGAACTCTGGCGTGAAGAGCCTCTTCAGGGCCTCATCGACCTCATCCGCCTGCTTGCCCCGGCCGAAGCCGATGGCGTTGCGCTGGGCGTCGGAAGCGCCGGCGTTGGTGGTCATGATCAGGACCACGTTCCGGAAGTCGACCTTCTTGCCATTCGCGTCGGTCAGGACGCCGTGGTCCATGACCTGCAGGAGGATGTTGAAGACGTCCGGGTGGGCCTTCTCGATCTCGTCCAGCAGGACCACGCAGTGGGGGTGCTGGTCGACCGCGTCGGTCAGCAGGCCGCCCTGGTCGAAGCCGACATAGCCGGGAGGCGCCCCGATCAGCCGGCTGACCGTGTGGCGCTCCATGTACTCGCTCATGTCGAAGCGCAGGAGCTCGATGCCGAGGGTCGAGGACAGCTGGCGGGCGGTCTCGGTCTTGCCGGTGCCGGTGGGGCCCGAGAACAGGTAGCAGCCGATGGGCTTGCTGGGGTCGCGCAGGCCGGCCCGGGCCATCTTCATGGCGGCGGACAGCTGCTCGATGGCGTCGTCCTGGCCGTAGACTGCGCGCTTGAGGTCCGCCTCCAGCTGGAGCAGGGCCTCGGTGTCGGACTTGGAGACCGACTTGGGCGGGATGCGGGCGATCTTGGCCACCACGGCCTCGACTTCCTTCAGGCCGATCACCTTCCTGCGACGGCTCTCGGGCAGCAGCATCTGGCTGGCCCCGGCCTCGTCGATGATGTCGATGGCCTTGTCGGGCAGCTTGCGGTCCGAGATGTAGCGGGCCGAAAGCTCCACCGCCGCCTTGAGGGCGTCGTTGGTGTAGCGGAGCTTGTGGAACTCCTCGTAGTAGGTTTTCAGGCCCTTGAGGATCTTGATGGAGTCCTCGATCGTCGGCTCGTTCACGTCGATTTTCTGGAACCGCCGGACCAGGGCCCGGTCCTTCTCGAAGTGCTGGCGGAACTCCTTGTAGGTGGTCGAGCCCATGCAGCGCAGGCTGCCCGATGCCAGGGCCGGCTTCAGCAGGTTCGAGGCGTCCATGGCCCCGCCCGAGGTGGCGCCAGCGCCGATCACGGTATGGATCTCGTCGATGAACAGGATGGCGTCGGGGTGGTTCTCCAGCTCCTTGACCACCTGCTTGACCCGCTCCTCGAAGTCGCCGCGATAGCGGGTGCCCGCCAGCAGGGCGCCCATGTCGAGGGAGAAGATGGTCGAACCGGCCAGGACCTCCGGCACCTGCTTGTTGATGATCTTGCGGGCCAGGCCCTCGGCGATGGCGGTCTTGCCCACGCCAGGGTCGCCGACCAGCAAGGGGTTGTTCTTGGTCCGCCGGCACAGAATCTGGATGCAGCGCTCCACCTCAGCCGAACGGCCGATGAGGGGGTCGACCTTGCCCTGCTTGGCCTTCTCGTTGAGGTTCACGCAGTAGGCGTCGAGGGCTTCGCCGCCGGTCTTGACCGCCGACTTCTCCTCCTCCTCAGAGCCCTTGACGGGCTTGGCCTCGCTGGCGCCAGCCTTCTTGGCGATCCCGTGGGCGATGTAGTTGACCGCGTCGTACCGCGTCATTTCCTGCTCCTGCAGGAAGTAGGCCGCATGGCTCTCGCGCTCGGAGAAGATGGCGACCAGCACGTTGGCGCCGGTGACCTCATCGCGTCCGGAGGACTGGACGTGGATCACGGCCCGCTGGATCACCCGCTGGAAGCTGGGGGTGGGCTTGGCGTCCTCGCCATCGTCGACCACGAGGGACTTGAGCTCGTTGTCGACATAGTTGGTCAGGGTGGTCTTGAGGACGTCGAGGTCGACGTCGCAGGCCTTCATCACCCCCACAGAGTCCTCGTCCTCGATGAGCGACAGGAGCAGGTGCTCCAGGGTCGCGTATTCGTGCTTTCGCTCATTGGCGAGGGCGACGGCCCTGTGCAGGGACTCTTCGAGCTGGCGCGAGAATGACGGCACGGTCGCTAGTCCTTTTCCATGGTGCACTGCAGAGGGTGCTGGTGGCGGCGGGCGGTGTCGATGACCTGCGCCACCTTGGTTTCCGCGACTTCGTAGGTGTAGACCCCGCAGACCCCGACGCCCGTCTGATGGACGTGCAGCATGATCCGCGTCGCCTCCTCCCGCGACTTGTGGAAGTACTGCTCCAGAACGTAGACCACGAACTCCATAGGCGTGTAGTCGTCGTTCAGGATCAGCACCCGATACATCGAGGGCCGCTGGGTGCGGGTCTTGGTCTGGGTGATCACTGCAGAGCGATCGCCCGTCCCCTGATCCCCCTGCTTGCGCTCGGCCATCCGATACGTCTCCACGGGCGCTTCCGGACGGCGCCCCTCAGACCACGATTAGATATGCCAACCCCCAAGGAATGAAAGAGGCATAGCGGAGAGGTGGGGCCCCCTCGACGCCCGGCGCCTCAGTTTTCCACACTTCCCTCGCCCCGTGGCGCCTGGGTCATGAGCCTTCGCGTGGCGGCTTTCGGGGTGGAAGCTCGCGGGCGGGCGACAGGATTCCCGGCCCGAATCGAGCGCGGATGGCGTCCGCGGCGCGCTCCGCCGCCAGTGTGCGGGGATCCTCGGCCGAGAAGAGGTCGCCACCGGCGGCGTCGGGAGCGGAAAGGTCCGAGAGGCCGACACCGATCAACCGAAAGGCTTCCCGCCTTCCGCCTTCCAGTTCTGCGGACAGGAGCTCACGAGCGGCGGCGATCAGGGTCCGGGCGGTCTGGGTCGGGGCTGGCAGCGTCCGCCGCCGGCTTCGGATACGGAAGGCGGGATCCTTCAGCTTCAGGGTCGCGACCCGTCCCGCCTGGTCGGCGGCCCGCGCCTGCCGGGCGACACGTTCGGCCAGTCGCACCAGGTGGGCGTCGAGCGCCGCCGGATCGCTGAGGTCGGTCTCGAAGGTGGTCTCGGCACTGATCGACTTGCGGACCTGCCCCGGATTGACGGCCCGGCCGTCCCGTCCCAGCGACATGTCGTGAAGACGAAGCCCAAAGTCCCCGAACCGGGTCGCCAGGGTCCGGATGTCTGCGCGGGCGATCTGGCCGATCCGCTCGAAGCCCGCCTTCTCCAGGCTCCTGGCCATGACCGGTCCCACCCCGGGCAGAAGGCGGACCGACCGGGCGGCGAGGAAGGCCTGCGCCTCAGCGGCGCCGATGACCGAGAAGCCCCGGGGCTTGTCGAGGTCCGAGGCGATCTTGGCCAGGAACTTGTTGGGGGCGAGGCCGATCGAGACGGTCAGGCCGGTCTCGGCCTCGATACGGGCCTGCAGGCGAGCCAGGGTCAGGGCCGGCGGGGCCTGGTGCAGGCGCTCCGTCCCCGACAGGTCCAGCCAGGCCTCATCGAGGGACAGGGGCTGAACCAGGGGGGTCAGGTCTCGCATCATGTCCATCAGCCGGCGGCTCTCCGCCCGGTACCGGGGGAAGTCCGGGGGCAGGACCACGGCCTGGGGACAGGCGGCCAGGGCCTTGAACATCGGCATTGCCGACCGGACGCCGAAGGTCCGGGCGATGTAGCAGCAGGTCGTGACCACGCCCCGCCGCCCACCCCCCACGATCACGGGCCGGTCCCTCAGTTCAGGATGGTCCCGCTTTTCCACGGAGGCGTAGAAGGCGTCGCAGTCGATGTGGGCGATGGACAGGGTGTCGAGCTCAGGATGGGCGATGCGCCGGGGGGAGCCGCAGGCCGGGCAGCGCGGTGCAGCGGGGCCAGGCGCCAGGCAGTCACGGCAGAGGGCCTTCACCTGTCCCAAAGCCAGGCTGCGCCGCGGACGCCGGAGGAGTCCCCGAAGCGGGGCCGGACGCCCTCGCATCGCCAGTCGTCGCTGAAGACATGGGGGCGAATCCGCTCGGCGAGCCCCTCCGCCAGGCCGGGAATCCCGCCGACGCCTCCGCCCAGCACGATGACAGCCGGATCGAGCAGGTTCACCACTCCGGCGAGACCGCGGGCCAGGCGTCCGGCGTGACGCTCCAGGCTGGCCAGGGCCCTGACCTCCCTCTGCGCCGCCCGCTCCGCGACCGCCTCTGCCGTGAGCCCGCGACCGTCGTCCCGCGCCAGGCCAGGGCCGGAGAGCCAGGTTTCCAGGCAGCCGCGGCGTCCGCACCAGCACGCTGGACCGGGCGTCTCCTCCGGGGTGGGTGAGGGCAGGGGGCTGTGGCCCCACTCACCGGCGATTCCATGAGCCCCCGTGACCAGCCGCCCGCACACGGTCAAGCCGCCGCCGCACCCTGTCCCGAGGATGACGGCGAAGACAGGGTCACGGCCCTGCGCCGCCCCGTCCCGGGCCTCGGAGACCGCCAGGCAGTCGGCGTCGTTTGCGTAGCGCACGGGACGACCGAGGCGCCGGGCGAGGTCTTCTGGAAAGGGCTGTCCGTTCAGCCAGGTGGAGTTGGCGTTGCGCATCCGCCCGGTGAGCGGGTTCACAGAGCCCGGACCGCCGATACCGATCCGCGCCGCACGGGCGCCCGCCTGTCGCTCGGCCTCAGCCAGGGCCTCAGCCACGGCCTCCAGCCCCGCCTCGTAGGCGCCCGGCGTCGGGCGGCGGACCCGGGCCAGGAAGGCGCCGTCGGGCGACAGGGCCGCCGCCTCGATCTTGGTTCCCCCAAGGTCCAGCCCGAAGGCGATCATCGGCGGGCGGGCTCCAGAGCTTCGGCGATGGCCGCCTCGAGGGCCTCCCAGCCATCGACTCGCGGGTGGAGGTCGGGGCGGCTGGGCGCCATGGGCCTCAACCGTCGATCCGCGACCGTTTGAAAACGCGCGATCTCCGGGGCGTGCTCAGCCACCGAATCGAGATTGGGGATCATGTCGTCGATGAAGGCCGCCGGTCCTCTCGCCTGTGCGGCCAGCTTCGCGGCCACCGGCCCCTTGAGTCCGCTGTTCACCAGGAGGGGATAGTCCATGCCGTGTTTCCTGAGCCAGCGCGCGCGCCCCTCCAGCGCCTGGCCGGGCGCATTGGTCAGAACCACGATGTCCGCACGCCGGGACAGGCGGGCCAGGGCCTCGGGGCCGCCTTCGGCGACGGGCATGTCCTCGACCGCATCCCGGAAGAAGGTCTGGAAGTGGGCCTGGCCTGTCTCGATGTCGATGTGTTGGTCTTCACCCGGTCGATAGATGTTCTGGAACAGCGCGAAGCGGTCGAATCGCATCTCGAAGCCGTGGGTCGCCAGATACCGGGCGAAGCCCTCCATGAAGAGGCCCAGCACTTCATCCACGTCGACAATAATCAGCGGCCGTTCCCCGCTGACGCCAAGCGACTTCAGGTCCGGAGGCGGGAGGTCTGGCGAGGTAAAGGTCATGAATGTTGCCCAGATAACGCGTGCTTAAGGATATCCATGGGATAGCCTTCGCCGGAAGGTGTTCCCGGGCCGCCCGGGGCGCCAAATGCAGGTCGGTGGACGGATGGCCAAGAAGGTCCTCATCGTCGAGGATAACGAGCTGAACATGAAGCTTTTTCATGATCTGCTCGACGCCGAGGGCTATGAGACCCTCCAGACCCGCGAGGGCCTGGAAGCCCTCTCCCTGGCCCGGGAACAGCGTCCCGACCTGATCCTGATGGATATCCAGCTGCCCGAGATCTCCGGCCTTGAAGTCACAAAGTGGCTGAAGGAGGACGATGAGCTGGCCTCCATCCCCGTTGTGGCGGTGACCGCCTTTGCGATGAAGGGCGACGAGGAACGCATCCGGCAGGGCGGCTGCGAGGCCTACATTTCCAAGCCCATCTCGGTCTCCGGCTTCCTGGACACCATCCGGAGGCTTCTGGACTAGGCCATGACCGCCCGAATCCTGCTCGTCGATGATATCGAAGGCAGCCGCCGGATCCTCGAGGCCAAGCTGAACGCCGAGTACTATCAGGTCTCGACCGCAGCCGACGGCGCCACGGCGCTGGAAATCGCGGCCCGGGAGCTTCCCGACATCATCCTCCTCGACGTCCTCATGCCGGGAATGGACGGCCTGCAGGTCTGTCGCGCCCTGAAGGCCGATGCGGCCCTGCGGCACATTCCCGTGGTGCTGCTCACCGCCCTGGACAGCCGCGAGTCGCGGCTCGAGGGGCTGGAGGCGGGGGCCGACGAGTTCCTGTCCAAGCCCATCGACGACGTCATCCTGTTCGCCCGGCTGCGCAGCCTGGCGCGCCTGAAGGTGATGATCGACGAGCTTCGCGAGCGGGAAGACACCAGTCGCAGGATGGGAATGGCCCCCATGCCCGGCGCCCGCCTTGGTGCTTCTGGCGGGCGTGTCCTGGTCGTCGACGATGATCTGGCCCAGGCCCAGGCCCTGGCGGCCGACCTCGCTGCCGAGCACCGCCCCGTCGTGGAGACCGATCCGGAGAAGGCCCTCACCTCCGCCCGGGGTGCGGTCGACCTCGCGGTGATCAACATCGCCAGCCGGAGCTTCGACGCCCTGCGCCTGGTCGCGGGGTTGAGGTCCGGCGACCCTTCGCGCCAGACCCCGATCCTCGCCGTCGT